>JBFJMP010000151.1:0-6316 GCA_041633895.1 Nitriliruptoraceae bacterium | reverse complement strand
TCGGCGGAGGGCGCCGACGTCGAGGTCAGCGACGCCAGCCGCATCGTGCCGCTGAACGGCAGCCTCGCCGAGATCGTCTTCTCGCTCGGCCTCGGGGATGCCGTGGTCGGCCGGGACGCAACCACGACGTTCGCGGACGCGGCCGACCTCCCCGAGGTCAGCACCGGCCACGACGTGTCGGCGGAGGGCGTCCTGTCCCTGCGCCCCAGCGTCGTGCTCGCGGACACCCGGACCGGTCCACCCGAGTCGATCGACCAGATCCGGTCGGCTGGGGTGCCCGTGGTGGTGTTCGACGAGGCCTGGACGCTGACCGACGTCGTTCCCCGCATCCTCGCGGTGGCGACCGCCCTCGGTGTGCCGGATGCCGGCCGGGCGTTGGCGGACCGTACGACCGCCGAGGTCGCCGCCGCGGCGGACTCGGTCGCGGTCGCCGCCTCGGAGGGGCCCCTGCGGGTGGCGTTCCTGTACGTCCGCGGCAGCGCCGGGATCTACCTCCTCGGTGGCGAGGGCAGCGGCGCGGACGCGATGCTCGAGGCGCTCGGGGCGGTCGACGTCGGCAGCGAGCAGGGGCTCGGGCCCTTCACGCCGCTGACGAGCGAGGCCCTGATCGCCGCCCAGCCCGACGTCCTGCTCGTGATGGACGAGGGACTGCAGTCCGTCGGTGGGGTCGACGGACTCGTGGGCCTGCCGGGAGTCGCCCAGACACCGGCCGGCCGGAACCGTCGCGTGGTCGCCGTGGACGATGGCCTGCTCCTCAACTTCGGGCCGCGGACCGGTGCGGCGTTGCACGTCCTCGCCGACGCGCTGTACGAGGACGCGCCGTGACCGCCGTGACCGCAGCGCCGATCGACCGCACCTCGGCACGCCCGGTCAGCGTGCCGACGGACGGCGCGCGCCACGTGGTCGTGCTGACCGTCCTCGGGGCCTGCCTGCTGCTCGCGATGCTGGTGGCCGCGGGGATCGGTGCCTACCCCGTTCCGGTCGGCGAGGTCGTCGGCAGCCTCCTGGACCGCATCGGACTGGCCGGTGTCGTGCCGGACCAGACCGGTCAGGCGGTCCTGTGGCAGATCCGGTTCCCGCGGGTCGCGTTGGCCGCCGTGGTCGGGGCCTCGCTCGGCTGTGGGGGCGCGGTGATGCAGGGGATGTTCCGCAACCCCCTCGCCGAACCGGGGTTGATCGGCGTGTCGTCCGGGGCCGCGGTCGGAGCGGTGGCGGCGATCCTGTTCGGGCTGAGCCAGTTCGGCTCGGGGGCGGTGGCGCTGGCGGCCTTCGCCGGTGGGCTGGCGGTGACCGCGGTCGTGTACGCGATCTCGCGGACGGGGGGCCGGACGGACGTCGTGACGCTCGTCCTCGCCGGCATCGCCGTGAACGCCGTCGCGGGCGCCGCCATCGGGCTGGCGATGTTCGTGTCGGACGACGCGGAACTGCGCTCCATCACCTTCTGGAACCTGGGCAGCGTCGGGACGGCGACGTGGTCGTCGGTGGCCGTCGTCGCCCCGGTCGCGATGGTCGGCGTGGCATGGTCCCTGCGCCACGTCCGGGCGCTGGACCTGCTCGCGCTGGGGGAGCGGCCCGCCGCGCACCTCGGCGTCGACGTCGCACGCCTGCGTCGCCACCTCGTCGTGCTCGTCGCCGTACTGGCGTCGTCCGCGGTCGCCGTCGCGGGCGTCGTCACCTTCGTCGGCCTGATCGTTCCCCACCTCGTCCGACTCGTCGCCGGCCCGGGCCACCGCACCCTCGTTCCGGGAAGCGCACTGGGCGGGGCGCTGCTGCTGGTCGTGGGCGATGCCGTCGCCCGCACCGTGGCCGCCCCGGCCGAGATCCCCCTCGGCGTGCTGACCGGGCTGATCGGCGGCCCGTTCTTCCTGTGGTTGCTGCTGCGTGCCCGCCGGGGCGTTGGTGGGTGGGCATGACCGCGCCCCTGCTCCGTGCCCGGGACCTGACGGTCGAGGTCGGGGCCACCAGGCTGCTCGGCGACGTCGACCTCGACGTGCGGGCCGGTGAACTCGTGGCCGTGGTGGGCCCCAACGGTGCCGGGAAGTCGACCCTGATCCACGCGTTGGCGGGCGACGTGGTGCCGACGCGGGGGCATGTCGAGGTGGCTGGTCGGGAGCTGCGATCGTGGTCCCATGCCGACCTCGCACGCCTGCGGGCCGTCGTCGGCCAAGACACCGCGATCGCCGCCCCGTTCCGCGTGGCGGACGTCGTGCGCATGGGGCAGGCGCCGCTGGCCGGCGGGGACGACGAGGCGGTGGCGCAGGCGCTGGCGGACACCCAGGCGCTGCACCTCGCGGGCCGGACCTACCCGTCGCTGTCCGGAGGCGAGCGGGCCCGCGTCGCGCTGGCGCGGGCGCTGGTCCAGCGGACCCCGCTGCTGTTGCTCGACGAACCGACCGCGGCCCTGGACCTGCGTCACGACGAGGCCGTGCTGGGGCTGCTCAAGCGTCGGACCCGGGATGGGCAGGCCGTCGTCGTGGTCCTGCACGACCTCGACGCGGCCGCCTCGTGGGCGGACCGGGTCGTGGTCGTGACCGACGGGAGCGTCGCGTTCGACGGGGCGCCTGCCGAGGCCTTCACCGAGGAGCGCCTCACCGCGGTGTACGGCCACGGCGTCGCCGTGCTCGAACACCCGCGGTCCGGCCGACTCCTCGTCGTCCCGGACCGCGGCACCCCGCTTGGGTGCATCGAGTGACCGTTGCGGTCGGTTTCTGCACCCAACGGTGGGGCGGGGGTGGGGTCAGGCGCGGGTGCGGCCCATGGCGGCGGTGAACGTGGTCACGACGTCGGTGAGCTCCTTGAGGTCGCCGACCTCGAGGGCCTGGGGGCCGTCGCACAGCGCGGACGCCGGATCGGGGTGCACGTCGACGATGAGGCCGTCCGCCCCGACCGCGATGGCGGCGCGGGACAACGGCACGACCAGGTCGCGCTTCCCGCCCGAGTGGGACGGGTCGATGATCACGGGCAGGTGGGTCAGGGACTGCACGATCGGCACCGCGGACACGTCGAGGGTGTTGCGTGTCGCCGGCTCGTGGGTCCGGATGTCGCGTTCGCACAGCACGACCTGCAGGTTGCCCTGCTGGGCGATGTACTCGGCGGCCATGATCCACTCGTCGATGGTGGACGCCAGACCGCGCTTGAGGAGCACGGGGCGCCCGGCGAGGCCGACCTCACGCAGCAGCTGGAAGTTCTGCATGTTGCGCGTGCCGACCTGCAGCATGTGGGCGCGCTCGGCGACGGCCTCGACGTCGGCGGGGGTGACGACCTCGGTGACGATGGGGAGGTCGAGTTCCCTGCCGACCTCGGCGAGGATGTCCAGGCCGGGCAGGCCCAGCCCCTGGAACGCGTAGGGCGAGGTGCGCGGCTTGAACGCCCCGCCCCGCAGGATCGCGGCGCCGGCGTCCTTGGCCATCTGCGCGGCGGCCATCGTCTGCTCGGGCGTCTCGACGGCACACGGGCCCGCGATCAGCGTCACGGTGTCGCGACCGATCGGCACGTCGCCGACCATGACGGTCGACGGGGCGGGGTGCGTCTCGCGCGACACGAGCTTGTAGGGCTTGCTGACCCGGATCACGTCCTCGACGCCGTTGAAGGCGTGGAGGGGGAGTTCGGCGAACTGGGCGATGTCGCCGACCAGGCCGACGATCGACTGGTGCCGTCCGCGCGACACGAACGCGTCGCCGCCGATCTCGGTGATGGCGACGACGACCTTCTCGATGTCCTCGTCCGTGGCTGTGGGTCGCATCACGACCACCATGCGTGTGTCCTTGTCGTCAGGCCGGGCGCTGGACCGGGGCGGGGCGGATCCGATCAGGCAACGGAAAACGCCCCGGCGCTGGTCCGGGGCGTTCGGCGTCTCGTGTGCTGGTGTCAGTCCACGGGTGCGAGCCCCGGCTCCGTAAAGGAGCCGAAGTAGGCGTACCACGTGATCGTCAGCATGACGTCCACGCTAGCAGTGGGCTGACGCCGGCGGCAACGCGGGCGTCTACGCTGCCGCCCCGTCACCCTGCCCACCGCCGTCGACAGGCCACTGCCGTGCCCACTTGCGCCGAGTGCGGGGTCGACGTCGCCCCGGCGGCCCGGTTCTGTCGGGCGTGCGGCGCGGC
This sequence comes from Nitriliruptoraceae bacterium, assembly GCA_041633895.1. GTDB lineage: Bacteria > Actinomycetota > Nitriliruptoria > Nitriliruptorales > Nitriliruptoraceae > JBFJMP01. The sequence goes on along the minus strand of JBFJMP010000151.1, from coordinate 2,213 downwards.
CCAGGCGATCCCCGGCACCGACCTCCCCGGCACCGAGGTCGAGGACTCCGCGGTCGGGGTCTCTGCGGTTGGGGGCTCTGCGGTCGGGGGCGACGACCCGACGGACCTGGCGATGCCGGTCGCGGGCGCCCCGGCCAGGGAGTCGGACCCCGGCGCCCCGTTCGATCCCACCACCGTGGTCCCGATCGACCTCGTCACCTGTCCCTCGTGTGGCGCCTCCAACGCGGCGAGTCGACCTCGTTGCGGCCGCTGCGACACGCCGTTGCGTGAGGCCGAACCCGTCGTCGAGGTCGAGGAACGCCCGGTGCCCCCGGCGCTGCCACTGCCGGCGGATCCCCACGTGCCGGCACCCCGTGCGCGCCGACGCCGTGGGCCGGTGCTCGTCATGGTCGGGGGCGTGGCCGCAGGCACCCTCGTCGGCCTCCTGCTGGCACTCGGGGTGATCCCGACCGGGTCGTCCGCCCCGGCGATCCTGTTCGACCCGCTCGCGTACCCGAACGAGCCGGCGACCGTGCAGCCGGCAACCGCCGGTGCGACGTCCACCGGCGTCCCGGCGGGGGACCGCACCTTCGGTCCGGAGCACACCGCCGACGGCGACACGACCACCGCATGGATGGCCACGGTCGTCGACGAGGTCCCGCGCCTGCAGCACCGCTTCCTCGAACCGGTCTGGATCGAACGCATCGAGTTCGCCGCCGGCGACCAGGTCGACGGGGACACGTGGTCGGCATCCGGACGCCCGATCCGTGTCGACATCGACGTCAGCCCGGACGTCCGCATCCAGGCGACGCTGCTCGACCAACCCGGGTTCCAGGAGCTGTTGCTGCCGGTCCCGGTGCTGACCGACGAGGTCAACCTGCGCTTCCTGCAGGTTGCGGGCGGTGACGCGCCCGCGGTGTCCGAGATCCGCTACGTCGGCCACCTCGCCGACGACGAGGACCGTGCTGCCCACCGCGCGCGCTGACGCGCGGCCGAGGGGTCGTCAACGCAGGACGACCAGTTGGACCGTGTCCCCGCGGCGTACGGGCGTGCCGGACTCGGGGCGCTGGTCGCCGACGCGCCCCGCGCCGAAGCCGAACAGCGACGAGATGTAGGTGACGTCCACCTGCAGCCCGAGCCCTTCGAGCTGGGCGCGTGCGTCCGCCTCGGTCTGCCCGGTGACGTCCGGCATCGCGAACGGCTCGGGGCCGTCCGAGACCGTCAACTGCACGACGTCGCCGCGGTACAGGACGGTCGCCGGTTCCACGGACTGGGCAAGGACCGCGCCCTCGGGCACCTCGTCGTCGTAGGCCGAACCGACCTCCTCGACGACCAGGCCCAGCGCCTCGAGGCGCGCCCGGGCGTCGACCAGCGGTTCGCCGACCACGCTGGGGACCTCGATCGGTTGGCGTCCGCGGCTGATGACGAGGACGATCTCGCTGCCCTCGTCGACCTCGATGCCGGCGCTGGGTTCCGTGCCGACGGCCAGGCCCTCGGGGACCGTCTCGTCGTAGCGGCTGTCGACGACCGTGGTGAAGCCCTCGGCCTCGATCAACGCCCTGGCCGTGACCTCCTCGCGCCCGTCGACCGCGGGCACGGCGATCTGGCGCGGCCCGGCGGACACGAACAGGGTCACCGTCGCGCCCCGCCGAGCCGAGTCGGTGGGGTCGGTGGCGGCGACGGTGCCCAGCGGCGCGTCGAGCGAGAAGCGCTGTTCGTCCGACACGACCGGGTCGAAGCCGGCGTCGCGCAGTGTGGCCACCGCGGCGTCGGGGGAGGTGCCCACGACCGTCGGCAGTGGCGTGACGGGGGCCACGACCTGGTCGTACACGCCCCAGCCCGCGCCGCCGAGGACGAGCAGGCCGAGGAGGATCGCCAGCACGAGTCGACGTCGCGGCCGACGGGTCGCCCCGGCCGTGGTCGCGGTGGCGTCGGCGCCACGCGACCGACGTCGGAGCCACCGCCGACCCGTGGCGCCCTGGTCGCGCGCGGTCACCACGGTCTCGGTGGCGACGACGGGCAGCACGATGGTCTGGTGGTCGCCGTCACGCAGGTCCACGGGCGCTGGGCCCTCGGGCACCGCAGTGGCGAGGGCGAGCGCGAACGCGGAGGCGTCGGGGTAGCGACCGGACGGATCGGGGTCGGTCGCCGTGAGCACCACGCGGTCCAGGGCAGCGCCGATGCCCTTCGCCTGTTGGGATGGCGGCGGCACGCGACTGCTGGTGTGGAGCATC
>JBFJMP010000150.1:0-6341 GCA_041633895.1 Nitriliruptoraceae bacterium | reverse complement strand
CGATGCCGGACTCGCGCATCAGCCCGAAGAAGTTGTCCGGCTGGCCGTCGCCGTCGCTGAGCAGCGAGTGGTTGTGCATGTCCGAGTGGACGCAGAACGACCCGGGGAACAGCCGCGACTCACGCGGCGTGCCCCAGCCGTCGATCGACGGCAACTGTTGCGCGAGCACGCCCACGGGGCGCGCCACGAGAAGCGCCCCGGCACCGGCCGTGGTCGATGCCAGGAACTGCCGTCGACTGAGCTGCATGTCCACCCTCCATCTGGAGGGTGGACCGTAGACCGACTCGGGTGACTCGTGGTGAACGTCCGGTTGCCGTCAGGCGGCCAGCGCATTCGTCAACAGCTGCTTCGCGATGACCCGCAGGGCCAGGGTCTCGTCCGCGCCCTCGAAGATCGACAGGACGCGGGCGTCGACGAACAGGCGCGACACCGTGTACTCCTCGGCGTAGCCGTAGCCGCCGTGGAGCTGCTGGGCCTCGCGGGTGACCCACTCGGCGGTGCGGCACGACAGCTGCTTGACCTGGCTCGCCTCGAGCTGGCCGCCGCCGGCGACGATCAGTCGGGCGACCTCGAAGGCGAAGGCGCGGTTGGCCGCGATCAGGGCCGCCATCCGGGCGACCTTGGTCTTGGACAGCTCGTAGCCGCCCAGCGCCTGGCCGAACACGTGGCGCTGCTCGCAGTAGTCGACGGACTCCTCGAGGGCGGACTGCATCACGCCGAGGGCGCGTGCCGCCGTCTGGAGGCGGGCGTTCGCGAAGGCCTGCATCTGGAGGTAGAAGCCGCGGCCGACGCCGTCGTCCTCGCCGATCAGGTTCGCGTGGGGGACGCGCCAGTTCTCGATCGAGACCTCGAAGCTGTGCATCCCGCGGTAGCCCAGGGTCGGGATGGCCTTGGCCTCCATCTTCCCGCCGCCGTCCTGCTCCAACGACCACTCGTGGCCGGGGAAGCTCGGCTTGTCGACGACGAACAGGCTCAGGCCCTTGTGGCCCAGCGAACGGTCCGGATCCGTGCGGGCGAGCACCAGCAGGTACTCGGCGCGGCCGGCGAACGTGCACCACGTCTTGACGCCGTTGAGGATCCAGTCGTCGCCGTCACGCGTCGCGGCCAACTTCACGCCGGCCACGTCCGAGCCGTAGTCGGGCTCCGTGACCGCGACGCCACACATCTTCTCGCCGCCCGCGATGACGGGCAGCCAGCGCTGCTTCTGCTCGTCGGTGCCGCCCTTCTGGATGGCCGTGCCGATGATCTCGGGACGGGTGATCAGCGACCCGGCCGCGCCCAGCGAGCCGCGCGACAGCTCCTCGGTGACCAGCACCATGTTGAGCAACTCGTCGGGGCCACCGTCGGCCATGCCGCCGTGCTCGGTGCTGATGGACAGCGCGAAGCAGCCCATCTCGGCGAGGCCGTCGATGATCTCGTCCGGGATGTCCGCGTCGTTGCGGTGCACGTGTTCCGCGACCGGCTTGACCTTGTCCTCGGCGAAGCGGCGGAACGCGTCGCGGACCATCTCGAGCTCTTCGCCGAGGTGGCGCGCCCCGGCCTCCTTCGAGGCCAGCACACGGTCCCCGATGGCGGCCAGGAAGGCCGCGTCGCGGCCGGCGGCGACCTCATCGGCGACGCCGTCGAACGCGCCACGCTCGACGCCCCAGTCGGCCTCGCGGCCGGACAGGCGACCGGACAGCTCGGACGCGACGTCGGCGGCGTAGGCGAGGGCGAGCCGGGCCTCGTCGTCGCCGCGCTCGCCGTAGTCGAGCATCGAGTGGGCCGCGCGCACGGCCGACGCCATCGTCGCGTAGTCGTAGGCCACCGTCTGGCGCTCGTCCATCAGCCCGGTCGAGATGCGACCGTCCTTCTCGCTGACAGCGGCGAGGTGCCGGGTGGTCGCATCGATGACCGCGTCCAGTGCGGTGACGATGACACGGGCCTGGTCGAGATGGCTCACGATCGGTCCTTGGGAGAGCGCCGGATGTGGCAGACGGGCGACAAGTGTTCCGCAGCGGCGAGTGGGCCGCCAATCGAGAGGCGCGTCAGGTCCCGTCGGCGGCCAACAGGGCTGCTCCGGTCGCCCCGGCGGCGTCGCCGAGCTGGGCGGCCAGCATCCGAACCTGTGGCGGCTGCTGGAACAGGTGGGGCCGCAGGGCCGACTCGACGCGGATCAGGAACCAGTCGCCGAACTTGTCGGCCAGTCCCCCACCGAGCACCACGGCGTCGACGTCCAGCAGGTTGACGGCGGACCCGATCCCCGCCCCCAGCGCCCCGATGGCCTCGTGGAGCAGGCTCGCGGTCAGGTCGTCGCCGGCCTCCAGCGCGGCACGGAACACGCCGCTCGTGGGCCGTGACTTGCCCATGCGTTCCATCGTCTCGAACAGCACGGTCGTGGCGCCGTTCGCGACCGCCCGTTCGGCCGCACGCTCCATGGCCCGTCGTCCGGCGTAGGCCTCGACGCACCCGCGGCGCCCACAGGGGCACACGGCGCCCTGCATGGCGATGACCGTGTGCCCGAACTCGCCGGCGCCGCCGAACGAGCCCTCGTACGGGCGCCCGTGCAGGATCATGCCCGCCCCGACGCCGGTCCCGACGAACACGACCAGCACGTTGTCGAACCCCTGACCGGCACCGAGGCGATGCTCGGCGACCGCCGCCGCCGTCACGTCGTTGGCCACGCGGATCGGCACCCCGATGCGGTCGCGGAGGATGTCCGCCAAGGCGAAGCGTTCGGACCATCCGGGGACGTTCGACGCACCGCCGACCGTCCCGTCCATCACCAGGCCGGGCGTGCCGACGCCGACGGCGGCGAGATCCGACGCGTCGATCCCCGCGTCGTCGCACACCGCGCGCACCGCGGCCTCGAGGACGTCCACCACGACCAGGCGATCGCCCGAGGTCGGAGTGCGCAGCTTGACGCTCGCCTTCACCTCGCCCTCGTCGTCGAGGACGAGGCCGTAGATGTTCGTGCCGCCCAGGTCGAGACCCACTGTGGGCATGGTCACCTCCAACGCGTTGCCGCGATGCTACGTGCGCGGTGGCCGCCAGTCCGTACCGCGACGATCCGGTCGTTCCTACGCTCGGTGTCGTCCCCGCGCGTCGCTGACCGAGGTGGCCCACGATGACCGACACCCTGTCCACTCCCCCCGTCCCCGCCAACGAACCCGTGCGCACCTACGCGCCCGGTACGGCCGAACGTGACCGACTCGTCGCCACCCTCGATCGGATGGCCACGGAGTCCGTCGAGGCGCCCTGCGTCATCGGTGGGCGTGACGTCGCCACGGGCGAGACGTTCACGGCGACCGCCCCGTTCGACCACGGCCTCGACCTCGCCGAGGTCCACGGCGCCCGTCCGACGGACGTGACGGACGCGATCGACGCGGCACGTGGTGCCGCGCCCGACTGGGCCCGCATGGACTGGCGGGACCGCGCCGCCGTGTTCCTGCGGGCAGCCGACCTCGCCGCCGGTCCGTGGCGCGACCGCCTGAACGCGGCCACGATGCTCCACCAGGCCAAGACGGTCCACCAGGCCGAGATCGACGCGGCGTGTGAGCTGATCGACTTCCTGCGCTTCAACGCCCACTTCCTCGCCCAGGTCCTGGCCGACCAACCGGCCAGTTCACCCGGGATCTGGAACCAGTCGGACCAGCGGCCCCTCGACGGCTTCGTGCTCGCGATCACCCCGTTCAACTTCACCGCGATCGCCGGCAACCTCCCGACCGCGCCGGCCCTGTGCGGCAACACCGTGGTCTGGAAGCCGTCCGAGAAGCAGGCGCTGTCCGCCCACGTGTTCATGCGACTGCTGCAGGAGGCGGGTCTGCCCGACGGCGTCATCAACCTCGTCCACGGCCCCGGCGCCCTCGTCGCGGACGTGGCCACCGGGCACGCCGACTTCGCGGGCCTGCACTTCACCGGCTCGGCCACGGTGTTCCGAGGCCTGTGGCGCACGATCGGCGAGCGCATCGACACGTATCGCAACTACCCGCGGGTCGTCGGGGAGACGGGCGGGAAGGACTTCGTGCTGGTCCACCCGTCCGCGGACGTCGACGCGGTGACGACCGGACTCGTGCGCGGCGCGTTCGAGTACCAGGGCCAGAAGTGCTCCGCGGCGTCACGCGCGTACGTGCCCGCGTCGCTGTGGCCCGAGCTGCGCACCCGTCTGGCGGACACGACGCGCTCGCTGGCCATGGGTGACCCACGGGACATGTCGAACTTCATGTCGGCCGTCATCGACGGCCGGTCGTTCGCCCGTCACCGGGATGCGCTCGCGTCCGTGGCCGACGACCCGGCACTGGAGTTGCTCGTCGGGGGTGGGACCGACGACGCCACCGGCTGGTTCGTCGAACCGTCGGTGGTCGTGACGACCGATCCCCGCCATGACCTCATGCGGCGCGAGCTGTTCGGTCCGATCCTGACCGTGTTCGTGTACGAGGACGCGCGCTGGGACGAGGTGCTGGACCTCGTCGACACGACGTCGCCGTACGCCCTGACCGGGGCCGTGTTCGCCACCGACCGCACGGCGATCGTGGAGGCGTCCGAGCGCCTGCGCCAGACCGCGGGCAACTTCTACGTCAACGACAAGCCGACGGGAGCCGTCGTCGGCCAGCAGCCGTTCGGTGGGGCGCGGGCGTCGGGCACGAACGACAAGGCCGGGTCGGCCCAGAACCTGCTGCGATGGCTGTCGACGCGGTCCATCAAGGAGACGTTCGACCCGCCGACGGACCACCGCTACCCGAGCATGGGCTAGGCAGGTCCCGGTTGGCGGCGCGCGTCGACGGCGTCCCGCATCGCCAGCCACGACACGGCGACCACGAGCCCGATCACGAAGCAGCCCGCCCAGACGGGCGCGCCCCCGAAGCGGTCGAACACGGTGACGCCCAACGACGGACCGACGGCGAAGGCCCCCGCGAAGGCGAACCCGAACCACCCCTGGTAGCGGCCGCGCATGTCGTCCGGGGCGAGGTCGGCGACGACCGGGGCCACGAACGTCGCCCCGACGATCTCGCCGAGCGTCCACACGACGATGGTCAGCGCGTAGGTGGGCCACGTCGAGGCGAACACCGTCGTCCCGAGTCCGGTGCCGATCACCAGCGCGGCGAGCGCCAGGGCGTTGCCGGGACGCCAGGTCTGGATCCGGGTGATCACGACCGGTTGCACGAGGACGATGACGACGCCGTTCACCGCGATCAGCGTGCCGAAGTCCGCCTCTGACAGGCCGTCGGCGACGACCTGGAGGCTCAGCGTCGCGAACACCTGCGCGTACAGCAGGGCGTAGACGAACGACACGACGAGCACGCCGAGGAACAGACGGTCGGCGAGTACGACCGCGATCGACCCCGGCGCCCCGTCGGGGCGCTCCGGCGCCGACGGACGGGTCGGCTCACGCACCCGCCACACCACGACGAGTCCGAACACCATCGTGGTGATCGCATCACCCACGAACAGCAGGAACCATGAGACGCCGGACACGATCCCCGCGACCGAGGTGGCGAGCGCGAAGCCGAGGTTGATGGCCCAGAACTGCAGGCCGAACGCGCGGGGCCGGTCGGCGACGGGCACCACGTCGGCGATCAACGCGGCGACGGCCGGGCGGTAGGACTCGCCGAACACCCCGAGGAGCGCGGCGGAGGCCACGAGCGTGGCGGGGCGCGCGGACGACCCGAGGGCGATCAGCGCGATGGCGCTGCCCGTGGTCGCGACCAGCAGGGTGCGCACGCGTCCGACGCGGTCGGCGAGCCAGCCCCCGAACGGCTGCGCCGGCAGTTGTCCGATGCCCCAGGCGAGCAGCACCGTCCCGGCGGTCTCCTCGGACAGACCGCGACCGCGCGTGACGTAGAGCGCCAGGAACGGCACGACGAAGGTGCCGGCCCGGTTGACGAGCTGCCCGAGCCACAACCACCAGAAGTCGGGCGGCAGGCCCTCGACGCGCTCCGTGACCTGCCGCGGCACCCAGATGCCCCGACGACGCAGGCCCGGGGCGACCCCCGGGGCGTCCGCGTCGTCGGCGCGCGCGGTCACCCTGCGCCGATGGCGTCCTTGAACGCCGCGGTCGCCTGGGCGTCGGGTGCCCAGGTCGGGTAGAGCCCGGCACGCGTCGCCACGTCGCCGAACCGTTCCATGTACGCCGCACCGACGTCGTCCGGGTCGTCGACGACCAGCGCGAACTCCTCGAGCATCTCCTGCGGCAGGATCTCGCCCATCTCGACCCACTTGCCCTGCTTGGACATCGTGTTGAGCTCGGTCTGCAGGTCACCCCAGCCGTGCGCCTCGAGGACCGGGCGGTAGGCGGGCGTCGAGCCGTAGAAGGCCAGCTGGTTGCGCACCATCGCCTCGGTCCCGGCGCGCTCCTCGTCGGT
>JBFJMP010000149.1:0-6367 GCA_041633895.1 Nitriliruptoraceae bacterium | reverse complement strand
GTCGACGACCCGGCCGGGTGGGCCGCAGCCGTCATCCTCACCGACCACAGCGACCTGGACTACGCGGCCATCGCGGCTGCCGTCCCGCTCGTGTTCGACACCCGCGGTGTCTACCGCCGCCTCGGTATCGACGCGGACAACGTCGTCACGCTGTGACCGCCATGCGCGTGCGCGTGGTGACCGTGGTCCACACGCCACTCGACGCGCGCATCCACAACCGTCAGATCCGGGCGCTCGTCGCCGCGGGCCACGACGTCGTCTTCGCGGCGCCGTTCGCCGCGGCACAAGTCGATCCAGCGTCGGTCGGGGTCACCACGGTTGACCTCCCTCGTGCGACGGGGCGCACTCGCCTGGGGGCATTGCGGGCGGCACGACGACTGCTGCGCACCCGGGGCGCCGAGTTCGACGTGGTGCTCGTCCACGACCCGGAACTGCTGCTGGCCGTTGGTGCCCTGCCGGCCTCAGTGCCGGTCGTGTGGGACGTCCACGAGGACCTCGGGGCGTCGCTGGCGGACAAGGCCTGGCTGCCTCCGTGGCTGGCACGACTCGTCCGGTGGTCGGTGCGCCGGATGGAGGCCCGAGCGGAGCGTCGGCACCACCTGCTGCTGGCGGAGTCGGGGTACGCCGAGCGGTTCGACCGGGACCACCCGGTGGTCCCGAACCTGCCCTGGCTGCCGGACGAGCCGACCGGCCCGACGAGCGACCGGGTCGTCTACCTCGGGCGGGTCTCACGCCTGCGTGGCGCGCAGGACCTGGTCGAGGTCGGTCGCGAGCTCCGCGCGCAGGGCCTGACGCTCGAGGTCGTCGGCCCCGTCGACGCCGACATGCGCCCCGTTGTCGATGCCGCAGCCGACCGCGGCGACCTCGTCGTCCACGGCTTCGTCCCGAACGAGCAGGCCGTGCGGCTGCTCGACGGGGCGCTCGCGGGGCTGAGCCTCCTCCACGACCACCCCAACTACCGCCACTCGTTGCCGACGAAGGTCGCCGAGTACCAGGCGAGCGCCGTGCCCGTGGTCACCACGCCGCTGCCGTCGGCGGTCGACATGGTCACGGCTGCCGGGTCAGGTGTCGTCGTGCCGTTCGAGGATCCCCGCGCCGCGGTCGACGCGGTGCTGGCGCTGCAGCGTGACCGCGCGCGGGCCCGGTCCCTGGGGGCGGCGGGGCGGCGCGATGCGACGTCCGGGAACAGCTGGGACGCGCAGGCGCCGCGGTTCGTCGCGGAGCTGGAACGAGCCGCCCGGAACGCGGGCTGACTACTGGTCCGCAGCCGCAAGGATCGCCACGGCGAGTGGCGTGACCGCCCCGGGACCGCCGATGATCATGAGGCTGTCAGCCGTGTCCGCGACGTGGTCGTGGATCCACTGCAGCGTCGTCGGCGAGCGTTCCGCATCGCGTCCGTGGACGAACAGCATCGTCACGCCGGCCGCAGCCGCTGCCGGGCCGGCTGCGAGTGCATCCGGCCAGTTGAGGCCGGTCACGACCCACAGCGTCCCGGCGTCTGCGCCCTGGTCGACACCGCTCTCGGCGAGCTTGTTGGAGGTCTCGTACCGGTCGCGTCCCGCGAACCGGGCGACGGACCGTCGGCCATTGCTGGCGGTCTGTTCCATCGCCGCAGCCGCGGCGTCGGAGACGGCAGCCTCACCGCCGACGATCGTCACGTCCACGTCGTCGTCGAGGGTGGCGAGGGCGTCGAGCGTCGCGTCGGGCACCCGGTTCGTCGTGGTCAGCAGGATGGGCGTGTGCGTCCGGGCCGCGAGCGGCGACAGCGCCACCGCGTCGGGCCACCCGCGGGCGGGGTCGGCGTTCGCGCCCTCGACCACGAAGACGGTCGACGACGCGGGGAGTTCACCCATGACGACGGCCGCCGTCTCGAAGCGGTTGGCGCCCGACAGTCGAGAGACGTCGAGCCCCAGCCCGCGAAGGTCCTGCGCGACGCCGTTCGACAGCGCCCCGGTGCCACCCAGCAGGACGGCCGAGGAGGCGTCGAGTGCGTTGATCTGGTCAGCCGCCTCTGGGGACAGTGCGTCCGAGGCCGTCAGCAGGAGGGGTGCACCAAGCAGTCCGGCCAGCGGTGCACCGGCGAGCGCATCGGCGTAGTCGTCGGACCGGGCGATCACGACGGTGTCCGCCTGGTCGTAGGCGAGCGCGGCGAGCTGGGCCGCCGTGGACGTGCGGGAGGACCCGGACACCCGACCGGCCGTGTCGGCATCTCCGATCTGGTCCGCGCCACCGACGAAGGGGGCGAGGTCCACGCACGGGTCGCTCGGTGGGCTCGGCACGAAGTCCACCAGCTCGTTGTCACGGTCCGTGATGGCCTGCGCCGACCGCCAGCTCTCGACCACGCCGCCCTCGGCGTGCCCGGTGTTGTCGACGGCGAGGTTGCCGCCGCCCGTCAGGTCCAGACCGCGGACGTTCGGGTACCACGGCTCGGACCAGGTGCCGTTGTTGCGCTGGAACAGGACGTTGTTCTCGATGCGGTTGTCGTGGCTCTTCCAGGCGACGACGACGTTGTGCGGGGCCTCCGCGAGGACGTTGTCCCGCACGATGACGCCACTGGTCCCGGGCAGGCTCGGTTCACCTGCGCCGAGCTTGATGTTCGATCCGTTGGCAGCGCCGGCGACGATGTTGCGTTCGATGACGCCCGGTCCCGGCGCGACGCCGTAGCGGGAGTCCGCGCCGACGTAGATGTTGTGGTCGTTGTTCTGGGCGTTCGTCGGGATGGTGGTGTGGATGCAGTTGTCCGCGATCGTCCAGCCGGTTGCCTGCCCCGGGTTCTCGGCCATGACGCGCAGGGCGGTGTAGGAGCGGTTGCCGGAGATGGTGCTGTTCTGGATGCGCCAGCCCTCGCCGTCGACCATGCGCACCAGTGCGGCGCCGCTCGTGAGCGTGTCCGACCACGCGAAGGTGAGTCCGTCGAAGGTCCAGTGGTGGGCGCCGCCGAGCTGCAGCGTCATCCCGCCCACGATCACCGGGATCTCACCAGCGGCGGCACGCATGGTGATCGGGGCGTCGGCCGTCCCACGCGGGAGCGGCTTCAGGTTGCCGATGCGCTCGTCGTAGCGCCCGCCGTGCACCACCAACGTGTCGCCGGCGGCGACCTTCCCCATCGACAGGTGCAGCGTGCGCCACGGGTCGGTGGCGGTGCCGGCACCGTCGTCGTCTCCGTCGGGGGCGACGTGCCACTCGCGACCCGCGTCGGCCCACGCGGGCTGGGCGACGACCATGGCCAACACCGTGGCCACCGCCACGGCGAAGGCGAGCAGTCGCGCGGGCGCGCGATGGGTCGAGGGCATGGTGAAGGGCATGGGTGTCATCTCTGGAGGGGGAGGCGGGTCTGCGGAGCAGTCGTCAAGGTCATCGGCGGTGTGTGCGGGCTGCTGAAGCATCGTGCGCGTATCGTCGCGGCATGATGGCCCCTGACGACCACGACCCTGCACCGACGGTGTCCGTGATCGTGCCTGCCCGCAACGCGGCAGCCACGATCGGTGATGCCGTGGCCTCGGCGCTCCGCCAGGACGTCGCGGGCCTCGAGGTCGTCATCGCGGTGGGTCCGTCGGACGACGACACCGAGGCGGTCGCGGCCCGACTCGCCGCGGACTCGCGCGTCCACGTGGTGGCGAATCCGTCCGGCGTGACGCCGGCCGCGCTGAACGCCGCGGTCGCGGCCAGCCGGGGGGACGTGCTCGTACGCCTCGATGCCCACGCGGAACTTCCCGACGGCTACGTCGCCACCGCCATGGAGGTGATCGAGGCGACGGGGGCGGGCAACGTCGGCGGCCGCCAGGTGCCAGAGGCGGACACCGGCACGGCGGCGGCCATCGCCGCGGCGATGCGTTCGCCGCTGGGCAGTGGCGGTGCGACCTACCGGTCCGGGACCGTGGCGGGCCCGGCCGAGACGGTCTATCTCGGCGTGTTCCGGCGGGAGGCCCTGGTCGCCGTGGGTGGCTTCGACGAGTCGCTGCTGCGAAACCAGGACTACGAACTGAACCATCGCCTGATCGAGGCCGGTTGGCAGGTCTGGTTCGACCCCCGCCTCGCGGTCGCCTACCACCCGCGCGCGAGCCTGCGAGCGCTCGGGCGCCAGTAACGCGACTACGGACGGTTCAAGCGCGTCGTCATGCGGCGTCACCCGTCGTCGGTGCGACCGCGGCAACTGGCCCCCCTCGTCATGGTGGCGGGTGTCGTCCTGGCCATGGTCGTCGGTGCCCTCACCGGGTGGTGGTGGCTGCCCGTGCTCACCATGGGCGGATACCTCGCCCTGGTGGCGGTCGCGGGCCTTGCGGCCGAACCCCGGCGAGCGGTGCTCGTCGCGGCGGCCCTCGCCACGATGCACTGGTCGTGGGCGATAGGATTCGTGCAGGGAACACGCGACTCCGCGACGAGGGACGGGGCGCGTGCGTCCGGTCCCACAGGCGACATGAGCGGTGACTCCCGATGAGGTCGGTATGAGCGGCACGGGTACCTCCCGGGGCGCACAACGCCAGGACGATGGTGTGGACGGCGCGCGTGCGCCACGCTTGATCGACCGGATGAACGCGCGCGGTATCCGTCTCGTCCAGATGGCGGACGGTGCAGCCCTGGTCTTCGTCCTCGTCGGCACGATGTTGATCCGGTACGGCTGGGACTGGCCGACGTACCCGAAGCCCTTGTACGCCGCCTCGTTCGCGGTGACGCTCGCGATCTTCCTCGCCAGCCTCTACTTCGGGGGCCTCTACGAACGCGAGCCCCGCCTCGGACACCCGCCGGTGCTGCCCCGGTCCGGGCGCCAGACGTTGGCCGCCGGTGGTCTGGTCGCGCTGCTGAACCTCGCGGTCACCGGGGCCGCCGAACAGCTCGGTTACGAGACCGAGCGCGCCCTGCCCATGCCGATCCTGAACCTCGTCGTGCTCATCGGGCTCGGCGCCGTCGCCGTCGCCGCGAACCGGCGGATCTCGAAGGCGATGCGCACCAACCGCGAGGGCCCGTCACGCGTGCTCCTGATCGGTGCGCCCGACGACCTGAACGTCGCCCGCACCCATCTCGAGACCGACACCGCTCGTGCCCTCGTGGTCGGCACGGCGTCCGACACGGGTGGCATCGTCGCCCGCGTCGACGAGACCCAGGCCACGGACGTCATGCTCCTTGCCTCTGGCTGGCTGGACTCGCTGTACCCGGACGCGCTGGGCGAGCTCGACGAGCGGGGCGTGTCCGTGCTGCAGCGGGTCACCGCCAAGGAGACGATGTTCGGCCTCGAGCGGGTGCGACAGGTCGGCGGGATGCCGTTCGTGCTGCTGCGGGCCCACACGCTCCCGTCGTCGCGAGCGCGGTTCAAGCGCTTCACGGACCTGGTGTTCGTGCTGTTGCTGGCCCCCGTCCTGTTGCCCCTGCTCGCGTTCGCAGCCCTGTACCAACTCGCCGTCGTCGGACGCCCGATCCTGTTCTGGCAGACGCGCGTCGGCGCAGCCGGATCGACGTTCCGCATGGTCAAGTTCCGCACCATGTACCTGGATGCGGAGGAGGACGGGAACCCGCGGCTGGCGACGCAGGAGGACCCGCGGATCATCCCTGCCTGTCGATGGCTGCGGTCGACGCGACTCGACGAGCTGCCGCAGTTGTGGAACATCGCCAGGGGGGAGATGTCGCTGGTCGGTCCGCGCCCCGAGCGCCCGGAGCTGACCGCCCAGTTCGAGGAGCTGATCCCCGGCTACGGGCGCCGCCACGAGGTCCCGCCGGGCCTGACGGGGCTCGCGCAGATCCATGGGCGGTACCACACCGATCCGGAGTACAAGCTCGGCTACGACCTGCAGTACCTCGTGAACTGGTCGCCGGTGCTGGACCTGGAGATCCTCGCCCGAACGGTGTGGGTCGTCCTCGCTCGCAAGGTATGAAGGCGGTCAACGGACACCTGCCGCGGCGGACCCGACGACACATCGAGGCGTCCCGGAGGACGCTCCTCGGCGAGGTTGCGGGGGAGTCGGACGTCGCGTTCATCCCCTTGCGGGGGAATCGGGGGGACGAACTCATCTGGGCCGGGATCAGGTCACTGCTGCGTGACGTCCGCCACCGTGAGCTCCGCCCCACCGAATTGGCCGATGCCGAGGGCCGGCTTGCGCTCGTGGCTGGATCCGGTGGTTGGTGCCCGGACTTCCACGGGTTCGCCCCGGACATCCTGGTGGAAGCCACGCAACGCTTTGACCGGGTGGTGCTCCTGCCATCGACGTTCGTACCCGCTCACGAGAAGGTTGCTGGGGTCCTTCGGGAGACACCTGCGCGGGTCTACGCGCGAGACCTGATCTCACAGGCCTTGGTAGCGCCATTGCGCCCCGTCGCGGTGGCGCACGACACGGCCTTCTTCTTCGACTACGCCCCGTGGGTACGGCCGGGCTCC
>JBFJMP010000148.1:0-6374 GCA_041633895.1 Nitriliruptoraceae bacterium | reverse complement strand
GCCGCTGGCCGCCTTCATCGCCGCCGAGAAGCCCAACTTCTCGGCCGCGGTCCCGACCGTCTGGAACGGCCTGCTCGCCTACGGGGCGGCGGTCGACATCGACGTGTCGTCGCTCGAGCGCGTGGTCGTGGGTGGTGCCGCCGTGCCGCGCTCGATGATCGAGGCCTTCAAGGAGCGCTACGACATCGACATCATCCAGGGCTGGGGCATGACGGAGATGTCCCCGCTCGGGACCCTGTCGATCCCACCCGCGGGCGACATGCCCCGCGACGTCGAGACCGACTGGCGCGCCAAGACGGGACGCATCGTGCCCGGCGTGGACATGCGCATCGTCGGTGACGACGGCAGCGAGCAGCCGTGGGACGGCAAGGCCATCGGTGAGGTGCAGGTCCGCGGGCCGTGGATCACGGCCGGCTACCACGGTGTCGTCGAGCCCGGGAAGTTCTCGGACGACGGCAAGTGGCTGAAGACCGGCGACGTGGCCGTCATCGAGCCGAACGGCTTCATGCAGATCGTCGACCGCTCGAAGGACGTCATCAAGTCCGGCGGTGAGTGGATCAGCTCGGTCGACCTCGAGAACGCCATCATCGGCCACCCGGACGTCGTCGAGGCGGCCGTGATCGGCGTGCCGGACGAACGTTGGGACGAGCGACCGCTGGCGTGCGTGGTCGTCGCGGAGGGTGCGAGCCTGACGCCGGCCGACCTCAGCGCCTACCTCGCCGACAAGGTCGCCAAGTGGTGGCTGCCCGAGCGTTGGACCTTCATCGACGAGGTGCCCAAGACCTCGGTCGGCAAGTACGACAAGAAGGTCCTGCGCGCCCGTCACGAGGAGGGTGACCTCGAGATCCAGCAGCTGGACGGCTGATGGAGCTCGCCCCTCGCGGACAGCGGGTCCTGGGCTGCCTCGTCGAGAAGGCCCTGGCGACACCGAACCAGTACCCGCTGTCCCACAACGCACTGGTCGCGGCGTGCAACCAGAAGAACGGCCGTGACCCGGTCGTCACGTGGGACGAGTCCGACATCCGCGAGGGGCTCGACGAACTGAAGTCGCACCAACTGGTGCAGACCGAGTACTCGCGCGGCTCGCGGGTCCCCAAGGCCGCCCACCGCCTGCAGCAGCAACTGGACCTCGACACGGCGGAGCAGGCGGTGCTCGCCCTGCTCCTGTTGCGCGGCCCACAGACGCGCGGTGAGCTGCGAACGCGGTCCGAACGGCTGCACGCGTTCGCCGACCTCGAGGCGGTCGAGGCGGTCCTCGAACGGCTGGCCGGACACCGCTTCGGGGCGCTCGTCGAACTGCAGGAGCGCCAGCCGGGCCAGAAGGAGGCACGCTGGGCCCACCTGCTCGGCGACGCCCCGACGGCGGGCGGCGGTGCTGCCGGTGACGGGGTCGGTGGCCTGCACCTGCCGTTCAAGCGTGCCGTCGAGGCCATGGACATGGTCGCCGCGATGGACCTGCTGGCGCCCGACGTCGTGTTCCGCTCCC
Source organism: Nitriliruptoraceae bacterium (assembly GCA_041633895.1). Classification (GTDB taxonomy): domain Bacteria; phylum Actinomycetota; class Nitriliruptoria; order Nitriliruptorales; family Nitriliruptoraceae; genus JBFJMP01. The sequence continues at coordinate 4,888 of JBFJMP010000148.1, read as the reverse complement.
CCGCCGTGCACCGTCCCTACGAGGGGCGCGAGGCCACCGGGATGATCCTGGCCGCCGTCGCCCACGTCTTCGAGGACTTCCGCTACCTCGACGTGCTCGACGCCGGACGCAGCGTCGGCCTGGTGTTCGAGGCGCGCGTCGGTGACCGCGACGTGCAGGGCTGGGACTACCTGCGCTTCGACAGCGACGGCCTGATCATCGAGTTCACCGTCATGATCCGCCCGCTGTCGGGGCTGCAGGCGCTCGTCGCCCGCATGGGTGAGCTCCTCGACGCCTCCTGAGCCGCGCGCCGGTCAGGCCGGCGTGAACCGGATCGGCAGGCTCTCGAGGCCCGTCGTGAAGCCGGACGGGCGGATCTTCAGCTCCGACGGGTCGACGGCGAGCTCGATGGCGCCGATGCGCGACAGCAACTGTTCGTACATGACGGTGATCTCGAGCCGTGCGAGGTTCGCGCCGAGGCAGAAGTGCGTCCCGTGTCCGAAGGCCACGTGGGGGTTCGGGTCGCGGTGGATGTCGAAGGTGAACGGGTCGTCGAAGCGGGTCTCGTCCCGGTTCGCCGACGCGTAGAACATCAGCACCTCGTCGCCCGCCGGGATCTCCTCGCCACCGAGCTGGGTGTCCTGCGTCACCTTGCGCGACATGGACTTGATCGGCGACACCCAGCGCACGAACTCCTCGACCGCCGTCGGCAGCAGTGACGGGTCCGCGCGCAGCTGCTCCAGCTGGTCCGGGTTCTCGAGCAGGGCGAGCATGGCGCCGGAGATGACGTGGCGGGACGTCTCGTCACCACCGATGAGGATGAGCAGCGACTCCCAGATCAGGGACTCGTCGTCGAGTTTCTCACCGTCGACCTCGGCCTGGGTCAGCACCGAGATCAGGTCGTCACGCGGGTTGGCCTTGCGGTCGGCGATCACGCCCGACTGGTACGCCCAGAAGTTGGCGAAGGCCTGCGTGGCCTCCTCCATGGCGTCGAGGTCGCCCTCGGTGCCGCGCAGCAGCAGGTCGGACCACTCCAGGAGCTTCTGGCGGTCCTCCGGGGCGAAGCCGAGCATGTCCCCGATGGCGATCAACGGCATCCACGCCGCAACGGTCCAGACGAAGTCGCACTCGCCGCCCTGTTCGATCATGCGGTCGACCAGGTGGTCGGCGATGGCGCGCAGTCGCTCCTCCTGCTCGCGGACCCGACGTCGGGTGAAGCCCTTGTTGACCAACTTGCGACGGTTGTTGTGCTCCGGGTCGTCCATCGAGATCATCATCGGGACGTGACCGGTCTTGGGGCGGATGTTGTCGTGGGCCGAGAAGATCTCCGGCGTTCGCGACACGTGGAGGACGTCGTCGTACCGCGTGATGCCCCAGACGTCCGAGTTGGGGTCGTAGTAGACGGGCGCGTTCTCGCGCATCCACGACCAACCGGCATGCGGGTCGGCGGCGTACCAGTGGCCGTCGAGCAGGTCCACCCCGGCGAGCAGCGGGTGGGTCCCCTTGGGCTCGAACTCGGTGGTGCGAACGGCGCGCAGGGCCTCGCGTGAGGCCTCCTGCATGCTCTTGGTCTGGTCTGACAACTGGTCCGACATCCGTGCTCCTCCTGCCCGGCGAGGAGCATATCTGACGGGTCGTCAGAAACTCACTCCGTCCGGGTGGCCGGGTGGCCGTGTCCCGCGCGCACGAACCGACCTCCCGACTGAAGTCCCGACAGGCATCCGACGATGCCATGGAGGCGAGGGGCCTGGCGAACGGTGACGCAGTGAGCATCATGTCCGACCACACGCCCGGACGCCTGCGTCGCATCCTGCGACCTCGCCCCACCGGCCCCTACGGCCTGCCGCGCCAATGGCTGGTCCGGGCCGACCGCACGTCGCGCTTCCACGTGATCGTCGGTCCGGGCGGCGTGTTCCTCGTCGGGTCGGGGATCTCCCGCCGACTCGACCAGGAACTCACCGATGCCGCGGCCGTCCTCGAGCGGCGACTCACGGCACGGATCGACCAGGTCGTCCACGTCCAGACGGTCCGCACGTTGACGCGGACCCAGCCGCAGCCGCTGCACCAGTCGGGACCGATCGCGACCATCCACGAGTCCCTGCTGTCCGAGTGGCTGCTGATGCACCACCGCATCTTCGAGGATCGCCAGGTCCGGATCCTGGCCCACGTCGCCGGCGCCAGCCTCACCGGCGAGTGACGCAACCCCTCACAGGCTGGCCGCCAGGCGCCTGACCGCCTCGTCGATCGAGTCCGGGTCGAGGGTCGCGTAGGACAGGCGCAGGTGGTGCACCAGGCCGGCGCGTGCCTCCGCGGTGGCGCCGAACGCCGGCCCCGGCACGAACGCGACGTCGTGGGTCACCGCGCGCTGCAACCACGCCGTGGTGTCCACATCCGGCACCCGTGCCCACGCGAACATGCCCCCCGTCGGTGCCGCCACCTCGACCCGCCCCGGCAGGTGGCGTTCCAACGCCTGCACGAGTGCCGCGGCGTTGTCGGACAGGTGGGCGACCACCCCGGCGACGTGCTCGGTGAACCACCTCGTGTCGGCCAGGAGGTCGACGGCCAGCCGTTGCGTCAGGGTGGAGGCCTGCAGGTCGGCGGCCTGCTTCGCGCGGCGGATCGGTTCGAGCAGGTGCGGCGGACCGGCCACCCAGCCGATGCGCAGCCCCGGCGCGAGCACCTTGGACAGGCTGCCGAGCGTCAGGACGTGGCCGCCCTCCGCCCCGATGGACGGACGTGGACGCGCCCACTGCCCGCCGAAGGCCAGGCCGTCGTAGGCACGATCCTCGACCACGATCACCCCGGTCCGCGCCGACGTCGCCCCGAGGTGCTGCCGACGGTCGTCGGCGAGCGTTGCGCCCGACGGATTCGACGATTCGGTCACCGTGTACGCGAGGCGATGCTGGGAACCGACACGGTCGACCTGCATGCCGTGGCGGTCCACGACGATCGCGTCGAAGGCCGGCTGGCTCGGCGTGAGGGCCTGGATGGCGCCGAGGTAGCCCGGGGCGTCGATCGCCACGCGATCGCCGGGATCGACCCACGCCGTGGCGACCAGCGCCAGCGCCTGCTGCGACCCGGAGGTGACCAGCACGTCATCCAGGCCGAGGTCGCGCCCCATCGCCCGCAACCGCCCCGCGATCCACGCCCGCAACTCCTCGAGTCCCTCCGTCGGGGCGTACTGGAGGTCGTCGGCGACCAGTCCATCGGCCACGGCCTGCAATCGGGCCAGCGGCAGTCCAGTCGTGGCCGGCAACCCACCGGCCAGGGACAGCACGCCGGGGCGTCGCGTGACCGCCAGGATGTCGCGGATGGCCGACGACGTGAGGTCGCGCAGGCGCTCGGCGGGCGAATGGGTGACGACGGGCATGGAGGCCTCCTCAAGTTGGACCGAGGCCTCGGCCGGGCTGCGGCCGGGGCTGCGGTCGGGCGCTGGACCTGCGGACCAATCCGTTCGACGTGGTCCCCCCGACCATCCACCGCTCCACGTACCATTTCTCGTACCAATGTGGTTGGCAGTGGTGGTCGGCGAGGAGACCAGGATGACGGCGGCACTCAGCGCGATCGAGGTCCGTGCCCACCTCGGCGAGTGGCACACGGGACGCAGCGTCCTCTACGACGGCCTCGCCGACTCCCTCGAGGAGCTCATCCGACGGGGCGTCCTGCCCCCCGACACGCGCCTGCCGGCGGAACGCTCCCTTGCCGCGGCCCTGCACCTGTCCCGGTCGACCGTGAAGGCCGCGTACGAACAGTTGCAGGCCCGCGACCTGGTCGAGACGCGCCACGGCAGCGGCTCCGTGATCCTGGCCTCCGCATCACCGCTGACCGGGCCACGCGAGGCCCACGTGGTGTCGTCCTTCGACCCGGACTCCGTGTACGGCGGGGTCCTGCGCCTCGGCGACGACGCGATCGACATGCGGGGCGCCTACTGGATGGGCGACGAGGCGATCACGCCCGACCTGCTCTCGGTCGCACATGCCGCCATGCGCGCCCACGGTCCGGCCCACGGCTACGCCCCGATCGGTGTGCCGGCCCTGCGCGAGGCCATCGCCGACCACCTCACCGCCTCCGGGCTCCCCGCCGCACCCGACGAGGTGCTCGTCACGACCGGGGCCCAGCAGGCCATCTCCCTGATCTGTGACCTGCTGCTCGCACACGGTGACACCGTTGCCGTCGAGGAGCTGACGTTCCCCAGCGCGATGGACTACATCACGTCACGCCAGGCGCGCCTGCTGCCGGTGCCGATGGGGCCGAGCGGCGTCGACGTCGCCGCCCTGGACCGCGCGGTGCGGGCGGGGCGCCCGCGCATGACCTACCTCATCACGTCGGTCCACAACCCGACCGGCGTGGTGCTCCCGGGCCCGGCACGGTTCCGCCTCGCAGAACTCGCCGCCGGCTGGGACACGGTCATCGTCGACGACCGGACGCTTGCCGACACCCAGTTCGTCGGCACCCCGCCCCCGCCGCTCGCCGCGCTGGTCGGTGAGCACGCCCGCGCCGACCGGATCCTGACGGTCGGCTCGCTCAGCAAGGTCACGTGGGGCGGGCTCCGCGTCGGCTGGGTCCACGGCGACCCGGGCGCGATCGAGCGACTGGGCCGCATCAAGATCCTCACCGACCTCGGGACCCCGGCCCTGGACCAGTACATGGCCGCCAACCTGTTGGCGTCGCCCGAGCGCTTCGAGGACCGACGCGCCGCGATCAAGGCCCGCCACGACGTGCTGCAGGCTGCGCTCGCCGAGCACCTGCCCAACTGGCAGGTGACCGATCCGATGGGTGGGTTGTGCCTCTGGGTGCGCCTGCCGGGCACGGACTCCCGGGAGTTCGCCCGGACGGCCGCGCGCCATGGGGTCGGGCTGGCGCCGGGCCCGGTCGCGTCGCCGACCCGCGTAGCCGTCGACTTCCTGCG
>JBFJMP010000147.1:0-6409 GCA_041633895.1 Nitriliruptoraceae bacterium | reverse complement strand
CCCCCCCCCCCCCCCCCCACCGCCATGTCCACCCGGGACGACACATGACCGAGCAGGACCCCACCCCGACCGACCCGACCGACGTCGGCGAGCAGCCACCGCTGCCCCACGACGTGGTCGAGGCCATTCTCCACTACGACGAGGGGGACCGTGCGCTGGACGCCGATCGCCCCCCGACCGCTGCGACGAACGAGGGCGGCGACGCCGACGGGGAACCGACCCAGGAGCAACCGACCGAGGAGGACCCGTTGACCGCCGCACTCCGCGAGCGCGACGAGTACCTCGATGCCTTGCAGCGCAAGCAGGCCGAGTTCGAGAACTTCCGCCGCCGGACCCGCGAGGAGGGCGCGCGCCTGCGCGACCTCGGGCGCGGCGACGTGGCCGAGCGCATGCTGGACGTGCTCGACGACTTCGACCGCACGATCGAGGCGGCCGGTGACGTCGAGGAGGGCTTCCTCAAGGGCGTCCAGCTCGTGCACGACAAGCTCCTCCGGTCGTTGGGCGAGGTGGGCCTGGCGCGCATCGACGACGCCGGCGCCCCGTTCGACCCGAACCGCCACGACGCCGTCCAGCAGGTGGACGGCGACGAGGCCCACGACGAACCCGTCGTCCACCAGGTCCTGCGCCCCGGCTACGAACTCGGTGGCCGCGTGCTCCGGGCCGCGATGGTGGTCGTGGCGCAGTGACCCCGGCCGACGACCCGCGATCCGCCCGACCAGCCCGGAGGAGGTGACCCGTGGCCCCACAGCGTGAATGGCTCGAGAAGGACTACTACGCCGTGCTCGGTGTGGACCGTGATGCCTCTGCTGCCGAGATCAAGAAGGCCTACCGCCGACTGGCGCGTGAGAACCACCCGGACTCGAACCCCGACGACCCGTCGGCGGAGCAGCGCTTCAAGGAGTACGGGCAGGCCTACGCCGTGATCGGCGACGAGGAGACCCGCAAGGAGTACGACGAACTTCGTCGGCTCGGCGCGAGTGGCTTCATGGGTGGCGGCATGCCCGGGGGTGGCGGCAACGCCGAGGACTTCAGCGACCTGCTGCGGACGATCTTCGACCAGGGCGGCGGGGGCGCCGGCGGCATGTTCGGCGGCGGTGGCTTCCGTGGCCCGCGTCAGGCACGCGCCCAGCGCGGTCGCGACCTGCAGGCCGAGGTCACCCTGTCGTTCGCGGACGCGCTGGCCGGCGTGCGGACCAAGCTGCGCATTCGTGGCGACGGCCCGTGCGACACCTGCCACGGCAGCGGTGCCCGCCCCGGCACCCGCCCCACGACCTGCTCGACCTGTGGTGGCGCCGGTCAGGTGACCGTCGACCAGGGGCCGTTCTCCATCGCCCAGCCGTGCCCGGCCTGTGGCGGGCGTGGCCACCGCATCGACGACCCGTGTCCGACCTGCTCGGGGTCGGGGCGCGTGGTGAAGCCCCGCGAGGTCACCGTGCGCCTGCCTGCCGGTGTCAAGGACGGCGCGAGCATCCGGGTCCCGGGCCGGGGCGGCCCCGGCGCGAACGGCGGACCGGCCGGCGACGTGATCGTGAAGGTCAACGTCGAACCCGATCCGCTCTTCGGGCGGCGCGGCGACGACGTCACGCTCGAGGTCCCGATCACGTACGCCGAGGCCGCGCTGGGCACGAAGCTGACCATCCCGACCCCACAGGGCGAGACCCGAACGATCCGGATCCCGGCCGGCACGGGCACCGGCCGCACCTTCCGGGTGAAGGGGCAGGGTGCCCCGACTCGCAACGCCCGTGTCGGCGACCTGATGGTCACGGTGCGGGTGCAGGTGCCCGACAAGCTGTCACGAGCCCAGCGTGGGCTGGTCGAGCAGCTTCGCGAACACGACGACACGTCCGAGCGTGACCGGCTCTTCGCCGGTCGCGTGGACAGCTAGGCGACGACATGGTCCAGCAGCAGTTCCTCGAGGACGAGGCGGTCGCCGACACGACCCCCGCGCCTGCACGCCCCAGCGCCGGCTTCGGCCAGCGCGGACCCGACTACGACGAGCCCGTGTTCGTGATCTCGGTCGCCGCGGACCTCGCCGAGATGCATCCCCAGACCCTGCGCTCGTACGAACGCGAGGGCCTGATCGAACCCGCCCGCACCTCGGGCAACACGCGTCGCTACTCGCAGCGCGACATCGACCGCCTGCGGTTCATCCGCCACCTCACCCAGGAGGAGGGCCTGAACCTCGCGGGCGTGCGTGTCGTGCTCGACCTCGGCGAGAAGCTCGAGGGGGCCCGTCGCCGGACCCGCGAACTCGAGGACATGGTCCGCACGCTCGCAGCGCGCCTGACCGACGACGTCGAGGAGGCGCACCGCTCGCACCGCTTCGAGGTCGTCAAGACCGGTCCTCGTGAGGTCGAGGTCCACCCACGCCTGCGCCGTCGTCAGGCCCGCAAGCCCGAACGCAACGCCGGCTGAGTCAGGGCGAGGACTGCCCCCGCGTGCGGTCCTGGTCATGCTCCTGCCCCGATGTCGGCGTGGGGTGACGTTCACCGTGGGTGGCGATCCTGCGGGGGTGTGGCGGGTACGTTCCCGTCGCCGTCGCGGCCCCGGCCGGAGCACCACGTGGCGTCCCCCCTGCGTCAGACCCCTTCCCGCACGCCCGTCGCACTGCGCGTCGCGGCGCTCGGGATTCTGGGCGTCCTCCTGCTCGTGGGCGGCCTCGGGAGCCTGGTGCTCCGACTCGGGGACCTGCTCGTGCCGCGCACGGAGATCCGGGCGATCGAGCAGCGGGACCACGAGCCGCCGGCTCCGGAGCCCGACGCCTCGGCGCCGGCACTCACCGGGATCAGCAACGTGCTCGTCGTGGGCCTCGACAGCCGCACCGGCCTGACCGAGGAGCAGTTGCTGGCGCTGGGCACCGAGGACGTCGGCACGCACCTGACCGACACGGTGATGTGGGTGCAGGTCGATGCGGACGCCGACGAGATCCGCATGGTCTCGTTCCCCAGGGACCTGCGCGTCGAACCGTCGCCCGGGGCGCGTCCGGTCAAGCTCAACGCCCTCCACAACCTCGGCGGTCCCGACCTGCTGGTGTCGACGCTCGAAGGCTTCGTCGGTGCCGACCTCGACCACTACGTCGAGATCGACCTTGCCGGCTTCCTGCGGTTGGCGGACGCCATCGGCGGTGTGCAGGTGTGCCTGTCGAACCCCATGGTCGACGTGGATGCCGGGGTGGACCTGCCGCCGGGATGCCAACTGCTCGACGCGACGGACGCGGCCGGCTACGTGCGGGCGCGACAGGTGTCCGACGAGTTCGGGGTGGGCACGGCCGGCCGGGGCATGCGCCAGCAGTACTACATCCGCCAGGCGGTCCGGAAGGTGGTCAGCGCCGGAACCCTCACGAACCCGAGCCGGCTGCGTGCCCTGATCGGCGTGGCGCGCGACTCGGTCGTGGTGGACGAGGGCTTCTCGACCAGTGAACTGCTGCGCTTCGCGGACCGGTTCCGTGCGTTCGACAGCACGCGGATGGACGGCGCGACCGTCCCGGTCGAGGGCGCGCGGATCGACGGCCTGTACTACGACCTGCTCACCGACGAGTCCGAGGCCGTGTTCGGGGCCCTGCGTGAGGGTGCCCCGCTCGGGGTCCTCGACGAGGCGGTCGTCCCCGGCGGGGTCACCGCGACCGAAGTTGGTACTGGTTCTCGGTGACGCACACGACCTCGCCGTCCTCATCGGTGAGCTCGCACGTCCACGCCCAGTCGGACTTGCCGTGCTCGGCGACCTCGCGCTCGATCCGCTCGATCTCGTCGTCGGACAGCGACACCGACACGGTGATGGCGGAGCGCGCCGGCTTGCTGAACCGGATCGTCATCTCCTTCACCAACGGGTAGGTCGACGCCGGGTCGAACGTCGTCATCGCGACGACGCCGCCCGGGACCTCAGCGAGGGTGTACAGCGCCCCGGCGTACATGAAGCCGACGTGGTTCACGTTGGGTTCGAGCGGGACTCGGGCGGTGCAGTGGCCGCGCCCGGCATCCGTGATCTCGAAGCCGGCACGCGCCACGAAGGGGATCATCCCCTCGACGCCTGCGTTGAGCATGTCCAGCAGTGCCTGGTCCGCCATCGGGTCCCACCGTGGTCGCGAGGGTGCGCAGCCTAGGGCTGCTGGCCTGCGTCCAGTCGGCTCAGGCTCACTGCGTCCGGAGGGCGCAGCAGACCGGACACCGCGAGGCTCAGACACGGAGACAGCGGGCCGCGCCGTTCGTACCGTGGAACCCGTGGTCCGGTCCAGGCCGGAGTCGAAGGAGGTCACGATGGAGTTCGACAGGCTCACGCACAAGTCCCAGGAGGCCGTGCAGCGTGCAGGCGTCCTCGCGCGCGACCGCAAGCACCCCGAGGTCGCCCCGGCCCACCTGCTGGCGGCGCTCCTCGAACAGGTGGACGGCGTGGTCCTGCCGCTCGTCCAGCGCCTCGACGTGACCCCGACGGCGCTTCGCAACGCCAACGAGACGGTGCTCGATGCGATGCCGGCGGCGTACGGGTCCTCGGGTGACGTCCGCGTGGCCCAGGCGACCGTGCGGGTGCTGGAGGGTGCGGCCGCGGAGGCCGCCACCCTGGGCGACGACTACGTCTCCACCGAACACATCCTGCTCGCGTTGGCCGACAGCGACGGCAAGGTCGCGGGCGTCCTCGCGGAGCTGGGCATCACCCGTGACGCCATCCTCGGGGCGCTGAAGGAGGTGCGCGGGAACCAGCGCGTCACCAGCCAGGACCCCGAGTCGACGTACGAGGCGCTGTCCAAGTACGGACGCGACCTCACGCAGCTGGCCCGCGACGGCAAGCTCGATCCCGTCATCGGCCGGGACGAGGAGATCCGTCGCGTCATCCAGGTGCTCGTGCGACGGACCAAGAACAACCCGGTGCTGATCGGTGAGCCCGGCGTCGGGAAGACCGCCATCGCCGAGGGCCTCGCCCGTCGCATCGTCGAGGGTGACGTCCCGACGTTGTTGGCGGACAAGACCCTCATCCAGCTGGACCTGACCGCGATGGTCGCCGGGGCGAAGTACCGCGGTGAGTTCGAGGAGCGCCTCAACGCGGTGCTCAAGGACATCGAGGCCTCCGACGGCCAGATCATCACCTTCATCGACGAACTCCACACGATCGTCGGGGCCGGCAAGGCCGACGGCGCGATGGATGCGGGCAACATCCTCAAGCCCAAACTGGCACGTGGTGAGCTGCGCATGATCGGCGCGACCACGCTGGACGAGTACCGCGTGATCGAGAAGGACGCTGCGCTGGAGCGTCGGTTCCAGCCGGTGCGCGTCGGTGAGCCCAGCGTGGGCGACACGGTCGGGATCCTCCGCGGCCTGAAGGACCGCTACGAGGTCCACCACGGGGTCCGCATCACCGACGACGCGCTCGTGGCCGCCGCCACGCTGTCCGACCGCTATCTCACCGAGCGCTTCCTGCCGGACAAGGCGATCGACCTGCTCGACGAGGCCGCGGCGCGCCTGCGGATCGCCATCGACTCGATGCCGCCCGAGATCGACGAGGTGGACCGCCGCATCCGCCAGCTCGAGATCGAGCGCATGTCGCTGGCCAAGGACGAGTCGGAGTCGGCGCAGGCACGCCTCGCCGACATCGAACGTGACCTGTCGGACCTCACCGAGAAGATGTCCGGGCTGACCGCTCGCTGGCAGTCCGAGAAGGAGGCGATCGACCGCCTGCGCGCCGCGAAGGGTGAACTGGAGGAGGTCCGCGAGCAGGCCGCGATCGCCGAGCGCGACGGGGACCTCGAGACCGCCGCCGAGTTGCGCTACGGCCGCGCCGGCGAACTGGAGCGCGAGGTTGCCGAGGCCCAGGAGGCCATCGACGTCCTGCGCGCCGAGGGCACGAGCCTGCTGCAGGAGGACGTCACCGACGACGAGATCGCCGGGGTCGTGGCCGCGTGGACCGGCATCCCCGTTGCGCGCCTCGTCGAGACCGAGGCCGCCAAGCTGGTCTCGTTGGAGGAGCACCTGCACGAGCGCGTCATCGGTCAGGACGAGGCCGTGTCCGCCGTCGCCGACGCGGTGCGCCGGTCGCGGTCGGGCATCTCGGATCCGGACCGCCCCACCGGGTCGTTCCTGTTCCTCGGGCCGACGGGGGTCGGCAAGACCGAACTGGCGCGCACCCTGGCCCAGTTCCTGTTCGACGACGAGCGCGCGCTGGTCCGCATCGACATGGGCGAGTACCAGGAGAAGCACACGGGCGCGCGCCTGATCGGGGCGCCGCCGGGCTACGTCGGCTACGACGAGGGTGGGCAGCTGACCGAGGCCGTGCGCCGTCGGCCGTATGCGGTGATCCTCCTCGACGAGGTCGAGAAGGCCCACCCCGAGGTCTTCAACGTGCTCTTGCAGCTCCTCGACGACGGGCGCCTCACCGACGGCCAGGGGCGCACGGTGGACTTCACCAACACGGTCCTGATCAT
>JBFJMP010000146.1:0-6422 GCA_041633895.1 Nitriliruptoraceae bacterium | reverse complement strand
TTAGCCTCGCGCTCTCCCGCACCCCAGGTCTCCGAGGTCCCGTGCTCGTCCGTCACGCCACTGCCATCGCCCTGACCGGCCTCCTGCTGGCCGGATGCACCTCCGGTGACTCCGCCACCACCGAGGACCCGGATGTCGCCGCGTCGCCGTCCGACGCCAGCGGCGGCCCCGCCGCCCTGTCCGAGGGCGAGTGCGGCGATCTGATCGACCAGGTCCAGGACGCCCTCGTCGACACCCTGGACGTGGCGGCGACCTACAACGAGGCGGAGTTCGTGGCCGCACTCGTCGGCGATGCACTGCCTGAGGACCTCGTCGAGACGCTCAACGCCGGGAGCGCGGTCGAGACCGCGTACCAGGCCGGTGGCTGCGACGTGAACGTCCTCGTGGACGAGATGGTGGCGTTCGGTGAGGGCATCGAGCCGGTCGACGGCACGGGCCAGGTCGTGCTGCTCGAGCGCCTGTTCGGCCCGGGTGAGGACGCAGAGGAGAGCCCGGAGACCGTCCTGCGCAGCGCGGCCATCGCCCAGGAGATCCACTTCGTCGACAACCAGTCCTACACCGCCGACCTGGGGGACCTGGTCGCGGCCGGACTGGTCCTGTCCGAGCAGTACGTCGTCGAGGTCGTCCGCGGTGACGCGACCTCGTACTGCATGCAGATCCGCACACCCGAGGGGACCGTCGTCCGCGCGGAGGTGCCGTCCGCCGAGGACGACGGGCCGCTGGTGGTCGACGGCGCCTGCTGATCCGATCCCCGAACCGCGTGCGCGTTGTTGCACAAGGTTCACCGCGCGGAAACCCGAGGTCTCTAGGGTCAGCGGCTGCCGCCACTGATCACGACCTCCTGGAGTTCCCGTGCGATCCCGATCCTTCGCTGCGGTTGGTGCCGCAGCGCTGACCTTGAGCCTCGTCGTCGTGCCTGCGGCGTCTGCTGCAACGCCGACCGTCGTTGCGAGTGACCTGGTCGAGGGTGCCTCGCTGAACCTGGTGTCCCACGACAACCCGTTCGCCGGGGCGTGGGGCAGCAGTGGCGACGGTTTCGAGATCTACCAGCGTGGTGTCTCACCGTCGATCCCGTTCCAGCTGTTGGACGACACGGTGTCGGTGTTCCCGCCCGACACCCTGGGGATCATCGGCGAGGACGAGACGGGACGCTTCTTCGGCGCCACGGACACCGAGAACCCCGGCAATCCCGACGGTCCGGTGTCGGCCACGTGGACCTTCGACGTCAGCGGCGCGGACGGTCCGTTGTTCCTCAACGTCGACGCCGGGGCGATGGGTGACTTCGAGTCGTCGGACACGTTCGGGTTCGCGGTCAGCCTCGATGGCGGTCCTGCCACGGAGGTGCTCGACGCGGTCGTCGACGAGGCGGCCAGTCGGGTCTACACCCTCGACAGTGGCAAGCAGGTCACGCTCAACGACCCGATCGACATGGGTGGCGTGGGACTGCACAACAACCTCCAGACGGTGTCGGCAGCGATCGCGGGGACCGGCTCGCAGTTGACCGTGCGGTTCACCGCGCAGGCCGACGGTGGTTCCGAGGCATTCGCCTTCGACAGCCTCGTCATCACCGAGGACGCGCCTCTGGGCGATGGCGACGGTGGCGATCCCGAACCGTCGTGCGACGCGGAGGAGCTCACGCTGATCTCCGCCGTGCAGGGCGACGGCGCGGTGTCGCCGCTCGCCGGATCGCCGGTGTGGACGACCGGGGACGACATCACCGTTCGCGGCGTCGTCACGCTGGTCGCCCCGAGCCTCGGCGGCATGTTCGTGCAGGAGGAGCCCGCGGACGACGACGGCAACGCCTTGACGTCGGAGGGCATCTTCGTCGCGACGGCCGACGTCCCGGCGGCGCTGGTCGCCGGCGACACGGTCGAGGTGACGGGTGGCGTCCGCGAGAACTTCGACCGCACGCAGCTCGAGGCCGACGAGGTGGCCGTCTGCGACGTGCCGTCCACGTCGATCACGCCGACCGGCCTGACGATGCCCGCGGACACGGCCACACGCGAGACGCTCGAGGGCATGGTCGTCGAGACGACCCAGGACCTCGCGGTGTCCAGCCTCTACACGGCCTGGGCGTTCGGCGAACTCGGCGTGGCCCTCGACGGGCCGTTGACCCAGCCGACGTCCGCGTTCGCGCCCGACGACCCGCAGGCGGCGGCGCTCGATGCGGCCAACGCGGAGGCGATGCTGTTCATCAACGACCGCGACGAGTACGGGTACGACACCTCGCCGTGGTTCGACACGCCGGCGCGCGCCGGTGACCTGGTCCTGGCGGGGACGGTCGGGGCGTTGAACTACAGCTTCGGGGACTTCCTGCTGGAGCCGCTGGGCGAGTTCCCGGCCATCGTGCCGGTTGCGTCTCGTCCGGAGGCACCCGCCCTGCCGGGCGGGAACGACATCGGCGCGTTCAACGTCCTCAACTACTTCAACGACTTCGACGGTCGCGGGGCACAGAGCCAGGCCGAGTTCGACCTGCAGTCCGCGAAGATCGTCGAGGCGATCGTCGAGCTCGACGCCGCGGTGCTGGGGCTGGTCGAACTCGAGAACGACTACCACGACGAGGTGCCGGCGGTGGAGACCCTCGTGGCTGCGCTGAACGACCGCCTCGGTGACGAGGTCTACGACTGGGTCCGCCCCGGTGCCGAGGACCTCGTGGCCGAGGGCCTGGGGCCCGACGAGATCGCGGTCGGCATCATCTACCAGCCGGCTCGTGCGACCGAGGTCGGCGACGCCGCGACGTTCGACATCGACGCCCTGCTGGAGGGTGAGGACACGGACAAGAACCGCTGGCCGCTCGCCCAGAGCTTCGACATCGACGGCCAGGTCGTCACCGTCGTCGTGAACCACTTCAAGTCGAAGGGGTCCTCGTGCGAGGAGGTCGCGGGGCCGGACTTCGACTTCGGCGACGACGTCGGGACCGACCTGACGGGCAACTGCAACCTCACCCGCGAGTACGCGGCGCAGCGGCTGATGGAGTGGATCGAGACGAAGCCGACGGGCGTGACGAGCCCGGATGCGTTCGTCGTCGGCGACCTCAACTCCTACGAGGAGGAGGGTCCGGTCGAGGCGTTCATCGAAGCCGGCTACCGCGACGCGATCCAGTCCCTCGGTGACGACGCCTTCACCTACAAGTTCGACGGGGTGTACGGACGCCTCGACCACGTGCTCGCGTCGCCGTCGGCGAAGCGCCTGCTGGACGATGCGGCCGTGTGGCAGGCGAACTCGGCCGAGCCCGTGAGCTACCTGTACGACAATGATCCGATCGAGACGGTGGACACCGCCACGGCGTACGCGTCCAGCGACCACGACCCCGTCGTGATCTCGATCGGTCGTCCGGGCAAGTCCAAGGGCGGCCCACACCGCTGATCGGCACCGCCTGAACCACCCGTCGGGGGCGTCGTGCGAACGGCGCCCCCGAGGCGTTGCACGTCCGGCGTCGACCTGCGCTCGTAGACTCGGGTGCAGCGAGAGGGACAGGGGTGGCGACTGCCAGCCCGGGGACGGGCGTGGACACCGAGGGTGCGTCGACGGATCTGCGCGCCTTCGTCCCGCGCGGTCCCCTGAACTGGCTGAGCGACGAACCCGAACGCCGTCACCGGCGCGTGGACGGCAGCCTCGTCTTCGTCGACATCTCCGGCTTCACGGCGATGTCCGAACGGTTGGCACGGCTGGGACGGGTGGGCGCCGAGGAGGTCACCGACCTCCTCAACCAGACGTTCAGTCGCCTGCTGGCGGTGGCCTACGAGGACGACGCGAGCCTGATGAAGTTCGGTGGCGACGCGCTGCTGCTGCAGTTCACGGGTGGGGAACACGCCCTCCGAGCCGTCCACGCCGCCTGGGGCATGCGACGCAAACTGCGGGAGTTGCAGCCGCTCCAGAGTTCGGCTGGCCAGGTGCGACTGCGGATGTCGGTGGGTGTGCACTCCGGCCCCATCGACATGTTCCTCGTCGGGTCGTCCCATCGGGAGTTGATGCTCGTCGGGCCGGGCGCATCCACCGTCGTCGCGATGGAGGGTGCAGCCGGCCCGGGCCAGATCATGGTCAGCCAGGGTGTGGTGGACATCCTCGGTGACCAGGTCAAGGTCGCTGCGCACGGCGACGGGTACCGACTGCGAGGCGACACCTCGGTCCCGACGACGACACCCCAGCCGGACACGAAGGGCGACACCGGCGGCCTCGCCGAGCGCCTGCTGCCACCAGCCGTGCGGGACCGCCTCGCGATCGGGGTTCCCACGGCCGAGCACCGCGTGTGCGTGACGGCGTTCGTGAAGTTCAGTGGCACCGACGAGCTGTTGGCCGACCAAGGTCCGGAGGCGACCGCGCAGGTCCTCGATGACCTGGTCCGACTGCTCGACGACGCGGTCGCGCCCGACGGGGTGTGCCTGCTGTCCAGCGACGTCGACGCCAACGGCGGCAAGTTCATCCTGACGGCTGGCGTGCCCACGGCGACGGAGCATGACGGCGAACGCATGCTGCGCGCGCTGCGGCGTGTCGTGGATGCGGGGCCACCCCTCCCGCTCAAGATCGGAGTCCACGCGGGGCCGGTCTTCGCCGGTGTCGTCGGTCCGTGGTTCCGGTTGACCTACACGATCATCGGTGACGCAGTGAACCTCGCGGCGCGCGTCATGGGCCGCGCCGACCCGGGCACGGTGCTGGCGACCCCCGAGGTGCTCAACCGGTCGCAGTCGCTGTTCGCGACACGCGAGCTGCCACCGTTCGAGGTGAAGGGCAAGTCGCAGCCCGTCCGCGCCCACGAGATCGGGGCGGTCACGACGCAGCGTGCACGGGAGACGTCGACGCGCTTCCCGCTGGCCGGCCGTCGCGAGGAGTTGCGGCTGCTCCTCGAGGAGTTCGACCTGGCCGCGACGGGGACGGGCCGCACGGTGCAGTTGGTCGGCCCCGCGGGTCTGGGGAAGTCCCGGCTCGTCGACGAGGTGCACGAGCGACGGCCCCAGGCCCCGCTCATCGTGGCCACGTGCAGCCGGTACGAGTCGACGACCACGTACCACGCGATCGGGCAGGTGCTGCGACGGGTGCTCGACCTGACCCCCAGAGCAGCGGCGGACGACCTGGCGACGGCCGTTGCCCAGCGGGTCGACGGCCTCCTGCCGATGCTCCCGCTGATCGGCGATGCCGTGGGCATCGAGGTCCCGGACACCGCCGAGACCCGCGACCTGACTGCGGCCTTCCGCTCACGTCGGGTCGTCGGGGTGCTCGGCGAGCTGTTCGCGGGGGTGCTGCGGGATCCCGCGATCCTGGTCGTCGAGGACGTCCACTTCATCGACCCGGAGTCGGCGCGCGTGCTCGACGGGTTGCGACAGCGCGTGCTCGACCGTCGTCCGTGGCTGGTCCTGCTGACCGCCCGCCGGCAGGTCGTCGCGGGCGACAGCCTCGACGCCGACGTCGGGACGGTGATCGAGCTGGGGCCCTTGACCGAGCAGGAGGCACGGGAGTTCGTCTACACCGCGGTGGAGGACGGCCTCGTGTCGCTCGAGCGCGGGCAGCAACTGCTCGACCGCGCAGGCGGCAACCCGTTCTTCCTCCAGGAACTCCTGCGCCGCAGTGGTGAGGACGGCGCGTTGCCGGACAGCGTCGAAGCCCTCATGCAGGCCGACCTCGACCAACTGCCGATCGAGGACCGCGAGGTGCTCGGCCATGCTGCCGTCCTCGGCGAGGAGATCGACCCCGACCTGTTCGCCGCGGTGTCCGGAATCGACGTTGCCGCACAGGCGGAGGTGTGGCGACGCCTCGACGGCTTCATCGAGCCCGCCGGTCCGGGCACCTTCCGCTTCCGTCACGGGCTGCTGCACGATGCCGCGTACGCCCGTCTGCCGTTCCGACGGCGACGCGACCTGCACCAACAGGCAGCCGCCGCACTCGAGTCGAGCCCGGATCCGCGACCCGACCTGCTCGCGCTGCACACCTACCACGCCCGCGACTGGCCGCGCGCGCGTCGCTACGCCCTGGCGGCCGCCGAGCGGGCCTCGTCCCGTTTCGCGCACCTGACCGCCGTCGAGCACTACCGCCACGCCATCGAGTCGGGGCGCTACGTCCGGGGACTTGACGACCGCGACCTTGCTCGCACGTGGAGGGGTCTGGGCGACGCCCTCATGCACGCGTCGGCCTACGAGGACGCGGTCGCCGCCTTTCGCCGTGCCAAGGCCGTGGCCACGCCGTCGGAGCAGGTCCACCTGTGCACGAGGATCGGTCAGGTCCGTGAGCGACAGGGGCAGTACTCGCAGGCCCTTGCGTGGTTCACGCGGGGGCGGACGCTGGACAGCGACGCGGGCACGGGTGAGGCCGCGCGACTGCTGGTCGAGTCCGCGATCGTCCGGATCCGACAGGGCCGACCACACGACGCCCTTGCCCTCGCGGACGAGGCCGCTGCGACCACGGACGTCCAGGTCGCGGCACGCGTGTCG
>JBFJMP010000145.1:0-6447 GCA_041633895.1 Nitriliruptoraceae bacterium | reverse complement strand
GTCCACCATGGCTGCCTTGAGCAGCATGGGGGTGTTCGCCGCCACGATCACCTGACTCCAGGTGAGTTCCTGTCGCGAGCGCATCGCCGCCCCCTCGCGCAACATGGCCAGCAACGACGTCCCCGTCAGGCGGCGGAAGGCCAGGGCATTGCGGACGGCGCGGGTGAGGCTGCGGACGACGCCGTCCGACTCGAGTCCCTCGACGAGGTCCGTCCGCAACACGCGGTGCGGGACGCCGTCGACCTTGGTGGTGCGCACGGTGCCGTCGACGTCGCGAGCGAGGTAGAACTGCTTGACCGCGTCCGGGACCGTGGAGTCCTGGGTCAGCAGGAAGCGTGTCCCCATGGCGATGCCCTGCGCCCCGTAGGCGAGCGCGGACACCAGTCCCCGTCCGTCGAAGTACCCCCCGGCGGCGATCACGGGGACGTCGACCGTGTCCACGACCTGTGGGAGCAGCAGGGACGTCGGCACGGCTCCCGTGTGGCCACCACCCTCACCACCCTGGACCAGGATTGCGTCCACGCCCATGGCCGCGACCTTCTCGGCATGTCGCTGGCGGCCGATCGACGGCATGACGACGACGCCCGCGTCCTTCAGTCGGGCGATGAGGTCGGCCTTCGGCGCCAACGCGAACGAGGCCACCCGGACCTCCTGTTCGATGAGCAGGCGGATCCGGTCCGTGGCGTCGGGGGCGTCCGCGCGGATGTTGACTCCGAACGGCGCAGACGTGCGTGCACGCACCTCGGTGATCGCATCCGCGAGTTGGCCGTGGGTCATGGTGGCCCCGGCGAGGATGCCCAGCCCTCCGGCGTTGGCCGTGGCCGCGACCAGCCGCGGCCCGGCGACCCAGCCCATGCCGGTCTGCACGATCGGGTGACGGACCCCGACGAGGTCGCAGAAGGCGGTGCGTAGGGCCGGGTGTGTCATCAGCCGACCTCGGATCGCGGAACCTCGTGGAAGCGGACGCCGCGTGGGTCGAAGTGGTCGATGAGGGCGAGTTGGTCGGCGTCGGGGACGGGCGTCGTGGGGATGTCGCCCTCCACGTGCAGTGCGCACGCGGTCGCCGTGGTCACGTCGTCCACCGTCACGCCCGGATGGGTGGACACGAGCCGCAGGCTTCCGCCCGGCCCGCCCAGGTCCAGCACGGCGAGGTTGGTGACGACGGTGCGCAGGTCGTGGAAGGGTCCGCGCCCCGGACGATCCGTGCCCACTCCGGACACGAAGTCCACGGACTCGACGAAGACGCGTGGGGAGTGGTTGGAGACCCAGTACGAGGTGGTGTGGTTGACGGTGTTCCCGGGGGCCCCGCGCGCGCCGATCAGCTGCACGGCCGGCCTGGCCCAGTCGCCGAGGGTCGAGATGTTCTGGTTGCCGTGGCCGTCGATCTGGGTGGCCCCCATCATGACGTGGCGACGACCCTGGTTCACGACCTGGAAGACCTCACGGAAGGGAATCCACGCGGACTTCGGCGCCTCCGCCTCGGCACCGAGGGGCACCGGTCCGACCAGGACCTGCGCCTCCCCGTCCGAGAGCATGAGGTCGGGCTGGAAGGTCGCCATCGCGAGCAGGGCACCCAGGCGCGGGACCGTGCCCATGGGGGACACGACACGGTCGGCGTCCGGGCGGAAGGCCTCGGCGCAGGCGAGGACGCAGACATCGGCGAGCAGGACGTCGCTCATCGGGCAACCTCCAGGTCGGCGCGAACGTGGTCCTGGTAGGTGGTCTCGTCGACGTCGACGTAGCGGGCGCGGAAGTCCGCCCACGCTGCCGGGTCCTTGGCGGTGTCCGCGTAGCGCTTCTGGAACGCCTCGTCACGGTCGTAGTCTGGCGCGCAGGAGGTGAAGTGTGCGCCGTTGGGCGCCGCCACGACGCCGTCGACCATCGAGCGGTTGACCCGCAGGGTGTGGATCGAGCCCTCGTCGAGCAGCGACTCGGTGGGCACGATCCGTTCGGCGGACACGAACCGGCGGTCCGCAGCCTGCAGGTACAGGTCGTCGAAGTAGATGTCGGGGCCGAGGTACTGCGCGTTGCCCACGGCGTCCGCGCGGTTGAGGTGCACGATGGCGGCATCGAGGCGCAGCGCGGGCATGGCGACCAGTTCCTCGTCGCCGTAGGGGTCGCTGACCGTGCGCAGATGCGGGTTGACGTCCATGACCGACGACCCCAGGCCGGCGCGCGTGGGCAGGAACGGCAGGCGGTTCGCGGCCGCGTACAGGCCCCAGTAGAACATCCCCTCGTCGTACTCCTCGACCTCGATCGACCCGGACTGCCGCGCCACGCGGAAGTGGGGTTCGAGGGGGATCGAGTCCAACGAGACGAACGCGAACACGACCTTGCGGACGGCGCCCACCGCGCACAGCAGGCCCACGTCCGGACCGCCGTAGCTGACGACCGTGAGGTCGGTCAGGCCGGCGCGGGCGATGGCGCGGACGAGGCTCATCGGCTTGCGGCGCGAACCCCAGCCGCCGATCCCGATGGTCATCCCGGATTCGAGTTGGGCCACGACGTCGTCGTGGGTGAGGACCTTGTCGGCCACGGGTGCTCCAGTCACAGCAGGGGAGTGGTGGGGGTCGGGTCAGGCGTCGAAGTCGGCGTCCCGCTTCTCGACGAACGCGTGCCGGGCCTCGTCTGCCACGCCGGCCAGGGTGAGTTCGTACGTGAAGCCCTGCTCGAAGCGATACGAGCGGCGCACGTCGACCGGGTCGATCCCGTTGAGGGACTCCTTGGCGGCGCGCAGGATGGTGGGCGACTTCGTGGCCAGGCCCTCCGCGATGTCGAAGGCGGCGGCTCGCAGCTGTTCACGCGGCACGACCCGGTACACCGAGCCGTAGGCGTGCAGTTCCGCGGCCGTCGCCGACTCGCAGGTGTAGACCATCTGCCGGAGCCGGTGTTGGGGCACGAGCCGGGCCAGGTGCGTCGCGGCGCCCAGTGCGCCGCGGTCGACCTCGGGCAGGCCGAACGTCGCGTCGTCTGACGCGACGATGATGTCCGCGTTGCCGACGAGTCCGATGCCACCGCCGACGCAGAAGCCCTGGACCGCGGCGATGACGGGAACCGGGCACTCGTAGACCGCGGCGAAGGCGGCGAAGCAGCCCTTGTTCACCCCGATCAACGAGGCGTGGGAGGCATCTGCGGCCAGTTCCTTGATGTCGACGCCGGCGTTGAACCCCTTGCCCTCGGCGCGCAGGACCACACATCGGGTCGATGGTTCGGCACCCGCGGCCGTCAGCGCATCGGCCAGGGCGAACCACTCCGCGACCTTGAGGGCGTTGACCGGCGGGGCGTCGACGACGACCTCCGCGATCCCGCCACTGACGTTCGTCTCGACACCCATGGCCATCCTGTCCGGCGACGTGATTCTGACACCCCGTCAGATACGGTTGCGACCGTAACCGAACGAGGTGTCCCGAACCAACGCGTCCGACCTCCGTGGCTGGACCCGTGTTCGGCCGAGGAGGGGCCAGTGGCGACCGAGCAGTCCGGCAGGACCAACGGCAGTCGTGTCGTGTTGGTGACCGGCGGGGCCAAGGGGATCGGAGCGGGGATCAGTCGCGCCTTCCTCGGTGCCGGCGACACCGTCGTCGCGTGCGGGCGCACGGCGACGGACGACCTGCCGGAGGTCGCCGGCCGGGTGGCGGACTTCCGCGCGTGCGATGTCCGTGATCCGGAGGCCGTGGGCGCGCTCGTGGCGGACGTGGTCGCCCGGCACGGTCGCCTCGACGTGCTGGTCAACAACGCCGGGGGTTCGCCCCCCAGCGACGCCGCGACGGCCTCGCCGCGGTTCGTCGCGTCGATCATCGACCTGAACCTGACGGCACCGTTCGTGTGCGCGCAGGCCGCCAACGCCGTCATGCAACACCAGGTTGAGGGCGGCGTGATCGTCAACATCGCGTCCGTGTCGGGTCTGCGGGCCTCGCCCGGCACGGCGGCGTACGGGGCCGCCAAGGCCGGACTCGTGAACCTCACGCGAACACTCGCGGTGGAGTGGGCTCCGAAGGTCCGCGTCGTCGCGGTGACGCCCGGACTCGTCCTCACCGACCAGGCCGCGGAGTTCTACGGCGACGGGGGCGTCCGCGATGCCGTCGCGGCGACCGTGCCGCTGGGGCGCTTCGGGAGCCCCGAGGATGTGGGGGCGGCATGTGCCTGGCTGGCGTCGGACGCCGCCGGCTACGCCGCGGGCAGCAACCTGGTCCTGGACGGTGGCGGGGAGTGGCCGGCCTTCCTGACCGCAGCCGAGCGGGCACGAAGGGACGAGACGTGACAGCGGTGACCGTGCGTGGCCTGGTGTTGGCCCGCGCCGACGACGAGGGCGTCGGACTGCGGGTCGACGACCACGTCTGGACGTGGGCCGAGGTCGTCGACGGGGCGCGCATCCGCGCCGGGTGGATGCATGCGCTGGCGCCACGCGACGGCCGCGAACGCCCGCACGTCGGCGTCCTCATGGACAACGTGGCGGAGTTCCCCTTCCTGCTCGCGGCCGCAGCCCTCGCCGACGCGACCCTCGTCGGCCTCAATGCGACGAGGCAGGGGGCAGAACTCGCCCGGGACGTCGACCACACGGACTGCGACGTCGTGCTCGCGGCGGGTGCGCACGTCCGTGCCGCTCGCGCACTGGACCTCGACGTCGAGGTGGTCGACGTCGACGATCCGTCGTGGCGCGAGCGCCTCGGGGCCCACGCCGACGCCCCGCTTCCGAGCGGCAGCGGGGACCCGCAGGCGCCGTTCGTGCTGATCCTGACCAGCGGGACGACGTCGGCACCGAAGGCCGTCGTCTGCAGTGCGGGCAAGATCGGGGCACAGGGCAGTGCCGTGGCCAGGATCGTCGAGCTGACGTCGGACGACACCAGTTACGTGTCGATGCCGTTGTTCCACTCGAACGCGATCATCGCCGGCTGGGGGCCGACCGTGGCCGCCGGCGCGACGCTCGCGCTGCGCGAGCGCTTCTCGGCGTCCTCGTTCATCGCCGACGTCCGGCGGTACGGGGCGACCTACGCCAACTACGTGGGCACCCCGCTGTCCTACGTGCTGGCGCAACCCAGCCGGGACGACGACGCCGACAACCCGTTGCGTGTGGTGTTCGGCAACGAGGGGGCGCCAGCCGACATCCCGAGGTTCGCCGAACGCTTCGGTTGCCGGATCATCGACGGCTACGGCTCGACCGAAGGTGGCCTGTCGATCGCCCGCACGCCCGACACGCCCGAGGGTGCCCTGGGCGTGGGTGTCGGCGACGTCCGGGTGCTCGATCCCGACACGGGTGCCGAGTGCGCCGTCGCCAGGCTCGACGAGGCCGGCCGCCTGCTGAACGCCGACGAGGCGATCGGCGAGCTCGTCAACCTGGGCGGACGCGGGGCGTTCGAGGGGTACTGGGCCAACGCCGACGCCGAGGCCGACCGGGTCCGCGAGGGTCGCTACCACTCGGGCGACCTCGGGTACCGCGACGCCGACGGGTTCCTGTGGTTCGCCGGGCGCACCGACGACTGGCTGCGCATCGGGGGCGAGAACGTCGGTGTGGGCGCCATCCAGCGGGTCCTGTCGCGCCACCGTCACGTCATCGAGGCGTGCGTCGTGGGGGTCCCCGATGCGACGGCCGGCGACCAGGTGCTCGCGGCCCTCGTCACGACGCCGGACTTCGACGCGGGCGAGTTCGTGACCTGGCTGCAGGCGGAGCCGGACCTCGCCGCACGGTGTCACCCGCGCTACCTGCGGGTCGTCGACGACCTGCCACGCACCGGGACCGGCAAGGTCCTGCGCCGGCAGGTGCGCACCGCGGCGTGGTTGCCGGCCGACACGTTGGTCGTCGACGACGAGGGCCCTCGTCCGTTGGGCGCCGGTGACCGCGAGGAGCTGCGCAGGGCCTTCGCGACGGCCGGGCGAGCGCACGTCCACCCCGGAGGTGAGTCATGAGGATCGGCGTCACGACGATGGTGACCGACGTGTCACTCGATCCGGCCACGCTGGCCCGAGAGATCGAGGAGCACGGGTTCGACGGCTTCTACGTCCCCGAACACACCCACATCCCGTCGGACCGGACCACCCCGGCGCCGATGGGCGAGCCGTTGCCGGAGCCGTACGGGCGCCTGTACGACCCGTTCGTTGCCCTGACTGCGGCCGCCACCGCGACCGAGCGCATCCGCCTCGGCACCGGGGTGGCCCTGCTCGCGGAGCGCGATCCCATCGCCACCGCCAAGGCCATTGCCAGCCTGGACCACCTGTCGGGGGGCCGCTTCACCCTGGGGATCGGCTTCGGATGGAACGTCGAGGAGATGGCGGACCACGGCGTTGACTTCGCACAGCGACGCGAGGTCACGCGTGACCGCCTCCGCGTCATGCGGGCCCTGTGGGCACCGGAGCCGACCGGGCACGACGGTGAGCACGCGCGGGTGGCCCCCTCGTGGTCGTGGCCGAAGCCGGTGCAGCCACGACTACCCGTCTGGCTCGGCGCCGGGT
>JBFJMP010000144.1:0-6486 GCA_041633895.1 Nitriliruptoraceae bacterium | reverse complement strand
CTCGCCGGCTGCCGTGTCGAGGCGCCATCGGGAGCCGTGGCGGGCGATGGCGACGACGCGCGCCCCGACGACGATCCGTCCCCCGGCACGTCGCAGCCCACGGACGAACGCCTGGTGCAAGCCGGCGACGTCGATGTCGCTGGGTTCGGGCTCCCAGACGGCTCCCACGACCACGTCGGCCAGCAGGGGAACGAGTTCGCGGGCCTGACCCGCGTCGAGGCGCGACACGGGTGTGTGCGCACGACGCGACTCCTCCTCGATCTCGTCGAGGCGGTCCGCGTCTGCCGCGGTGGCGATCGTCAGCACGCCGCGCGGCGTGAGCAGGTCGTGCTCGACGAGTCCCGGCGGCGGTGCGAGGAGCCAGTCCCGGCTCGCCGCGGTCAGCGGCCAGGTCGGCGGCGTCCCGAGGCTGTCGACGAGGATGGCAGCCGAGCGGCCAGTCGTGTGATGGGCGAGTACGGGCTCGGCCTCGAGGAGGACGACGTCGGAGCCCGCCTCGGCCAGGGCATGGGCCACGGAGACGCCCGCGATCCCGCCCCCGACGACGGCAACATCCGCGAGTTCGACCATGGCCATCAGACTAGGTCGGACACACCGCCCAACTCCATCGGCGACGTATCGTGCAGCGTGCCCGCACGCCCAGGACTCGCACGCACCAGGAGTCGTGCCGATGACCCACCCCCCAACCGACACCGCCGGCGTGGTGGTCGTCGTCGAGATCCCCAAGGGCTCTCGCAACAAGTACGAGATCGACCACGAGACCGGTGCGGTGTGGCTCGACCGCCACCTGTTCACGGCCACCCAGTACCCCGCCGACTACGGCTTCGTGCCGGACACGTTGTCCGAGGACGGTGACCCGCTCGACGCACTGGTGCTGCTCGACGAGCCCACGCATCCGGGGGTGCACATTCGCGTGCGCGTGATCGGGGTGTTCTGGATGGTCGACGACGCCGGCCCGGACGCGAAGTTGCTGTGCGTCCCGGACTCGGACCCGCGCTGGGACCACCTCCAGGACCTGGCCGACGTCCCCAACCACCTCCGTGAGGAGATCGCCCACTTCTTCGAGATCTACAAGGCACTCGAGCCCGCCAAGCACACGCAGGTCGACGCGTGGCGCGACCGCGACGAGGCCCTCCGCGTCCTTGACGACGCGCGGCGCCGCCACGCCGAGACCCACTGAGGACCGCTGGCGACCCCGTTCGGACCCCCGTCCGATCGGACCCGATCCGGCGCCCACGTCAGTACCGAACCCGTGTGCCTGCGATCCCCGACGGCAGGCCTCCCCGTGCTGGCCGACGTGCTCACCCGCCTCCGGCCTGCAGCCCGACAGGCTGCGGACGAGGTCGAGGCCACCGGGCTCTTCGCCGACCTCGACCTGTGGGTCCGGGTGATCGTCGCCGTGGGCATCGTGGTCGTCGGCATGACCGCTGCCGCCGTCCTGCGGCGCGTCCTGCGGCCGCGGCTCGCCGCGCTGCGGACACCGTCGTTCGGCAGCGTGTTCTCGCGCCTCATCGGCTTCGCCGTGTCGCTGGCGGCCTGGCTGTTCGCCCTCGTGGTCCTGTTCCCGTCGGTGAACGTGGCGACCCTGCTCGGCGGCCTCGGGATCCTGTCGATCGCCGCCGGGTTCGCGTTCCAGGACATCCTCTCGAACCTGCTGGCGGGCATCCTGCTGATCTTCCGGCAGCCGTTCGTGTCGGGGGACCAGATCGAGGTCAACGGCCAGCGGGGGACGGTCGAGGAGATCACGATCCGCGAGACGCGCATCCGCACCTTCGACGGTCGCCTGGTCGTGATCCCCAACCAGGACGTCTACACGAGCGCCATCGAGGTGCAGACCGACGAGGACGCCGTGCGCAGTTCGCTCGTCGTCGGAGTCGGCTACGACTCCAGCCTGTCCGACGTTCGTCAGGTCGCCCTGGACGTCCTCGCCCGTGTGGACGGCGTGCTCGACGACCCGGAACCGCAGGCCTACTTCACCGAGTTCGGCGCCTCGTCGATGGATCTGGACCTGCGCTACTGGACAGGGTCACGGCAAGCAGAGATCCGCCGCGTACAGGATGCTGTCGTCGAGGGGATCTTCGACGCCTTCAACGAGCACGGCATCGACATCCCGTTCCAGATCGTGACCATCGACAACTGACACGACGAACGTTGGAGTGACCATGCGCCGCAGAGGGATCGGCCTCGTCATGCTCGCCGCGATCAGCCTGACCGGCTGTGACCAGGTGCGCGACACCGTTGAGCAGGCCACTGACCAGGCCCAGGAGGCCGTCGGCGACCTCGCCGACACCGCCGAGTTCTGCCTGCGGGCCGTCGAGGTGGCACGTGCCGTCGACGCCCGTGACGTCGACGCGGCCGTCAGCGCCGGCGAGGCGCTGGTCGTTGTCGCCCCCGACGACATCCGCGCGGACGCCCAGCTCGTGCTCGACGCCGCTCGCGAGGCCCAGGGTGGCAACTTCGCGGCGCTGCAGTCCGACGAGGTCCAGGCGGCCGCCCAGCGGTTGCGGACCGCGACCGAGGACACCTGCAACCCGACGAGCTGACCCGGCGGCTGGCCCGGATGCACCTGCTGCAGGCCCGCGTGGCGCACACTGCACGCACCCAGCAAGGAACAACGTGGCCAGCGGTCCCCTGCAACTGACGTTCGTGACCTCCGCCCCCGGCGTGGCCGAACTCCCGCCGACGCGGCGCGAGGTCGCGCTCGTGGGGCGTTCGAACGTGGGCAAGTCGTCGCTGTTGAACGCCCTCGCCGGTCGCAAGAACCTGGCGCGGACGTCCAAGACCCCGGGTCGGACCCAGCTGCTGAACGTGTTCGCGATGGAGGGCGACCCGAACGCGACGGTGGTCGACCTGCCCGGGTACGGCTACGCCAAGGCCCCTCGGTCCGAGCGCGAGGCGTGGCAGCGCCGCATGCACACCTACCTCGCCGAGCGCGCCGAGTTGGCCATGATCTGCGTGCTCGTCGACGGTGAGGTCGGGCCGACGAAGCTGGACGTCGAGATGCTCGACTTCCTCCGCGCCCGGGGTCGGCCGTGGACCGTGGTCGCGACCAAGCACGACAAGGTGAAGTCGTCCACGCGGACGCGCCGGAAGCGCGACCTCGCCGCGGGCTGCGGCGTCGAGCAGTCCGATGTCGTGTGGGTCAGCGCGGACAGGAACGTCAACATCGATCGCCTGCGCGACCTCGTGCGCGGTTGGCTCGCTGGCGCCTGACGCGCGCCCCGTCCATTCGTACGGTGGCCGCCGACGAACGTGCCGTAAGGTGGTGACAGCGTGGGCGGTTCAGACTCGCGCGCGCCCGCACGTCTCCCGATCCCGCCCCAACTCCGCGGACCGGGTCACGCTGCGCCCGCACCCTGTTCCCGAAGCCCTGAGGAGCCTCCTTGTCCGTCACCGTCGGATCCACCGTCATGCACCCCAGCCACGGCGCAGCCGTCGTCGCACCGCCCGAACAGCGCGACCTGGGGAACGGTGAACTCACGACCTACGTCGTGCTCGTCACCGAGCAGAACGGCCTGACGGTGAAGTTGCCGGAGTCGCAACTGGACGAGGCCGGCGTGCGGCCGTGCATGTCCGAGGAACGACTGGCCGAGATCCTCCAGGTCCTCGAGTCCAAGCCGACCCCCCAGACGGGCCACTGGTCACGCCGCCTCAAGGCCAACCAGGCCCGCATGCGTTCCGGCGAGCCGACCGAGGTCGCCATGGTCGTGCGTGACCTGACGGCCAAGATGGCGACCAAGGGGCTCTCCCCGGCCGAACAGCGCCTGCACCGCACGGCCCGCCGTCTCCTGCACGGCGAGATCTCCGCGATCGTGTCCGGCGGCGCCGAGGGCGCCGACGAGTTGCTCGACGGCGCACTGGCCGAACACCTCGGCACCGAGGACTGACGTCCGACGCCGTCAGAAGTAGTCGCGCAGGAACGGTGCCGGCCCGTCGAAGGCCATCCGCAGTGCGGCGACGTCTGCGGCCGTGGCACCCTGCAGTCGCCCGACTCGGGCCAGCACGCTCGCCGTCAGATGGCCCGTGAACAGGGGCGCCAGGGTGCCGACGTCGACGCGCACGCGCCCCGACCCACCGGGGGTCAGGGTGCCGATGCCGTCGACGACCTCGAGCACGGCAGCACCGGAGTTCGCGCCCACCATCGGGTCCTCGATGTGCAACGGCACCTCGATGCGTGGTCCGTCGCGGTAGCCGCGCGCCTGGATCGCCCCCGCCACGTCGACCAGTCGTGACATCCACACGTCCGGGGCGCGGTCGTGGTCGAGGTCCTGTTCGGGGAGGTCGAGCAGCAACGGCTCACCCGGCGCGACGACGACCTTCGCGAGGCGGGCCACCGACCAGCCGGTCCCCACGTGCCGCCACAGCGCCAGGGCCGTGTCGTGGTCGGCGGCGACGAACCGCGGGACGACCAGGTCGTGGGACGAGTGCGGTGCCGTCGCGGACGCCCGAATCGTCTGGACGATGCCGGTGATCTGCCCGTCGCGTTCGGCGACGGTCACGGCCTCCGGCTCGTCGTCCTGCGGGGTGAGGAGCCGTCGCAGCCATCGTTCGGCGTGGCAGAGCCCACCGGCCTCCTCCAGCGCTGCGGCGTCCTGCAGGGCCACCACCTCGTCGAGGTCGTCGACGACGTAGGGCCGCAGCGACGGTGGGTCGGCTGGGCGTGGCAGGTCGAGCAGGCTGCGTGTCGGCAGGCGACGCCAGTGGCGCTGGCCGGCCATCTCCCACCCGGCTCGGCGATAGGGCACGACGGTTGCGGGGTACAGCGTCGAGATGACGTCGCCCTGTGCGCGCATCAGGTCCAGGCCGGCGGCGAGCATGGCGGTGGCGACCCCGCGCCCTCGATGGGTCGACTCGACGATGACGGCGCCCACGCCGCCCATGGGCACCGGCCGACCGCCGTAGCCCTGGGCGAACGACCACACGCCGAGGTGGCCAACCACGCGATCCCCGTCGACCGCGACCAGGCGGCGTTCGTCGGGGATGTAGACCTCGTCGGGGTCGTACGTCCCTGAGGCAGCCGACGAGAACGTCCGCACCCGCATCTGGAAGACCTGCTCGGCGTGCGATGCGTCGAACGGGAGGACCTCGACCATGCGTGCCCCCAGGGCTGTCCCGAATCCGGTCAGCGAACGGTAGTCGGTCGGACCCGACCCGCGGTGGCGTCGACGACGGCCCGCACGAAGGCGTCCTCGTCGCCAACCGGGACCGTCACCCGCAACGTGACGACCGCACCGTAGGACTCGCCCACCACAGTGGCGGCGTGCGCCGTCAGGACCGACTGGACCGCCCCGGACAGCTCGTAGTCGTGCTCGAGCACGAGTGTCGCCAGTTGGGGACGCTCGACGACCGTCGCCGCCGCGATCGCGGCCTCGGTCGCCGCCCCGTAGGCACGGATGAGGCCACCGCGACCGAGCTTGGTCCCGCCGAACCAGCGCACCACGACGCACGCCACGTCCGACAGGTCCGCGCCCTGCAGGTGGCGCAGGATGGGCGCCCCGGCGGTGTCGCGGGGCTCACCGTCGTCCGACGCTCGTTCGATCCCGTCGGACAGGCGCAGCGCCCAGCAGTGGTGCGTCGCATCCGGGTGGCGTGCTCGTTCTGCCGCAATGACCGCCTGCGCGCCCGCTTCGCCGGACACCGGTGCCAGGACCGCGACGAAGCGCGACCCGCGGACGCGCTCGATCTCGACCCGCACGGGTCCGGCGAGGGTGCGGATGGTGGCCATCGGTCGCTTCCGGCGCATGCATTGAACGAACGCGTGCGGTGCGGCAGGAGCGTAGGGTTGCCGCCAGGAGTCCCGCGACCGGGGGGTAGGGGCACCTGACGGGAGCCACACATGACGCCAGACAAGGTCGACCCGTTGACCGCTCTCAGCGATGAGGTGCAGCGGCTCGCTGGCATGGGGTTCTGGGAACTCGACCTGATCGGTGATCGCGTGTCGTGGTCACGCAACCTCGGGCGCCTCTACGGCCTCCCGGAAGGTCGTGGTCCGTACTCGTACGCCGACGTGTTCCAGTTCGTCCACCCGGACGACCACGCGGCGCTGAACGAGACGTTCCTGCGTGCCGTCACGGAGAAGCGCGCGTGGGCAGCCGAACACCGCATCATCCGCGAGGGCGGCGAGATCCGGTGGGTCCAGAGCCGAGGGCGAGTGAAGGTCGAGGACGGGGAGGTGGTCGGTCTCGTCGGCACGACGACGGACATCACGGACCACAAGGCCACGGAGGATGCCCTCCGCCGGTTCGCCGCCGAGGCCAGCCACGAACTGCGCACGCCCGCAACGGCCATCCTCAACGCCGTGGAACTCCTTCGCAGCGGCAAGGTGCGCCCCGACCAGGCAGACAGCGTGCTGACCGTGCTGAGCCGACAGGCCGAACGCCTGATCTCCCTCACCGACTCGATCCTCGACCTGTCCAGGGTGACCGACGCTCCCCGACAGGTCATCCTCGAGGCCGTCGACGTCGGCGCCGTGGTGGCGCAGGCGGT
>JBFJMP010000143.1:0-6492 GCA_041633895.1 Nitriliruptoraceae bacterium | reverse complement strand
TTGCGCTCGGCGACCTCGTCCCGGTGGTCAACGCAGCGCAGGTCGGCGGGCAGTTGCTCGAGGAACACCCGTGCGGTTGTCCCGACGTGCCCGAGCAGTGGGATGGTCACCGGGTGGAAGCGTCCGAGGCCCTGCTGGTCGAGGTCGACCTGGATGATCGGCTTGTAGTCGGCGATGCCGGTGTGGTTCGAGAACGACGCCCCGAACGCGATGATCAGGTCCGACTCGTTCATGAACCACGAGGCGATCGGCGTGCCGGACCGCCCCAGCACGCCACAGCCGAGTTCGTGGTCGTCGCCGACCAGGCCCTTGGCCTTGAAGGTCGTCACGATCGGCGCCCCGATCCGCTCGGCGAACGCGATGACCTCGGCGGTCTGGCCGCGCGCCCCGGCTCCGAGCACCACCAACGGTCGGCTCGTGTCGGCGATCATCTGGACTGCGCGGTCGACCTCGGCCAGCGGCGGATGCACCTCGGCGGCGCCCATGCGTCCGTCCGGGCCACGCACCTCCATGCCGTCCGGGGCGGGCGCATGCTGGATCTCGTCGGGGAAGGCGAGGTGGGCGACGTCGCGCTCCACGATGGCGGTCTTGGCCGCACGCGCCGCGAGTTCGGCGTGGTCGGCGCCGGGAACCATCGTCGCCTGGAAGCGCGCCACGTGGGCGAAGGCCTTGGCGAGGTCGAGGTCCTGGAACGCGCCGGAGCCGGCGACCTTGGACGGGACGAGACCGGACAGCGCGAGCACGGGGGCGCGGTCGACCTTGGCGTCGTAGAGGCCCGTGAGCAGGTTCGTCGACCCCGGACCGGCGATCCCGAAGCAGCCGGCGATCCCGCCCGTGAGCTTGCCGTAGGCGCTGGCGGCGAACGCTGCGGCACCTTCGTGCCGGATGCCGATGTAGGTGAGGTCACCGCGTTCCTCGGCCACGCGCATGGCGTCCGCGAGCCCGAGGTTGGAGTGGCCGACCATCCCGAACACGTGGGTCATGCCCCACGCGATGAGCGTGTCGACGACCACGTCCGCGACGGTGCGCACCCGTGGTCGCTCGACCGGGATCGCGGCGTACACACCGTCGTCGCGGACCTCGACGCGGTAGGTCTCCGGGGCATCGGAGAACCCTTGGGGCGGTTTGCCGTTGCAGGGTGAGTAGTCGTAGCCATGCCACGGGCAGCGCAACCACCCCTTCTCGATCGAACCCTCGCCGAGTGGTCCGCCCTGGTGGGGGCAGCGGTTGTCGAGCACGCCGAAGCCGGCCTCGGTGCGCGTGACGGCGTACGCCTTCCGGCCGACGGTCGCGGTCACCACTCGCCCGACCGCAAGGTCGTCCACGCCCACGACGCGTTCCCAGGTGAACTCGCCGGTCGGCAGCGCCGGTTGGACCGTCGATGGTTGATCGTCCGCTGCCATGGCCAGCTCCCCGCACGGTGTGTCCTCACGCTACTCCCGACCCGTGTCGCAGCAACCGCCAACTACGGTTGGTCCCTCGACGACGAGGACGCGGGACGGCAGCGTGACGGCAGCGACACCCGCCCCGGTGGCGACGGGCACGGACACCTACTACCGCGACCGGCACGCCGACTTCGTCGCGCGCCATCCGGCGACGGCCCCGCCGTCGTACTACGCGCGCTACGGGGACAAGTGCCTGCAACAGTTCCTGCGCGTTGAGCCGGAGTTCACGCCGGACGGCCAGGCGTGGTTGCGTCGGACGCTGGTCCAGCTCCAGGAGATGATGGAAGCGGCACGCGCCGATGATCCCGCGGCCTTCGGGGCGCTCGAACGCGACGACGACGGCTTCACCCGGTTCGCGTTCTCGACGCATGCGCGGGCCTACCTCGAGGCAGGGCTGCTCCGCCTGCCCGTCGACGACCTCTGGCGGATCGTGCGCACGCCCGATCTCGTCGACCTGTTGACCCGCGACGGGGTGAAGGAGATCGCCGAGGTGATCGACGAGCTGTCGCTGGGCGACGTCGCGACGATCCTGTCCGCGACCTGGGTGTCGAGGTGGGACCAGCGAGCCACCACCGACTCTGGACGCCGCTGAGCTCGGTCCGATGTGTTCGGCTGCGGTTCAGACGGGCAATGGACGGAGGCGTTCGATCCGGTTCGCCAGCCGGTCGAGGTCCGCGGCGAGGTCGGCCGTCGTCGCCAGCGGGGCCGGCTCGGACGTGAGCGCCGTGATGCGCTGGCCGGCGCGGGTGATCTCGGACGTCAGGATCTCGTCGTCCTCCGACAGGCTGCTCAGCAGCGCCTCAGCGCGCGCGCGGACGGCCTCGGCGTCGTCGGCGTCGAGGGCGCCCCGGGCGTGCAGTTCGGCGGGCACCTGGACGAGGAAGCGCTGGACGAACAGCTGGGTCAGGTGCAGGACCCGACGTTGGTCCATGGCGGCCGTCCACGCGCGGAACGCGTCGGCCATGCGCCAGCATTCGTCCAGTGCGGCGGTTGCGGCGTCGGGGTAGCCGCTGGGGTCGTCGCGGCGTGCCAGGTGCTCGAGGTCGGTCAGCAGGCCCATGGCGCGACTCCACATGGCTTCCCACGCCTCGGCGCGTGTCAGTTCCTCGTCGAGGAGGCGTGCGTTCGCGACCGAGCGGCGCGCGAAGTCGACCAGGCGTCGTTCCGAGGCTGTCAGTCCGTCGAGTTGCGCGGCTTCGTCCGCGGTCGCCCACATCGGCCCGCGGCCCTCCAGCAGGTGTTCCGCCCGGAAGCCGAAGGTGCGTTCGATGAGCACGGCCAGGGATCGACTCGGTCGGCGGTCCCCGGCGAGGATCGCGAACAGGGAACGAGCCGTCACCGCCCCGTCGACGGCAGCGACGAAGCCGTCGCGATCGAGGTCCAGCGCGTCGAGGAGGAACGCGAACCGCTCGGCGACCTGGGCGTGTGGACCGGCCGGGACCTTGCGTGCCATGCGTCCTCCTCGTACGGTCTCGCGAAGTCATCAGTGGGTAGTCACCGCATGATGTCAACAATGTAGACGCACCACGCCGTGAACTGCACGAAGGGGACCACATGTCCGCACTCGCCTCACCGTCCGTGTCGCTGCCGGCCCCGCCCGATCGCGATGCCCCGATGGGCTGGTCCAACGACAGCCCGTACCTCGCAGGGAACTACGCGCCGGTCCAGACCGAGACGGTCGCCGCTGACCTGACCGTGATCGGTGAGCTGCCCGCCGACCTGGAAGGCGTGTTCGTCCGGACCGGGTCCAACCCTCGCTTCGAACCGCAGGGTCGTCATCACTGGTTCGACGGCGACGGGATGCTCCACGCCGTCGAGTTCGGCAACGGCACTGCGACGTATCGCAACCGCTGGATCCGCACGCGGGACTTCGAGGAGGAAGGGCGAGAGGGCCGCATGATCGCTCCGGGGATGTTGCGGACTCCCGATCTGGCCCG
Organism: Nitriliruptoraceae bacterium; assembly: GCA_041633895.1. Taxonomy (GTDB): domain Bacteria; phylum Actinomycetota; class Nitriliruptoria; order Nitriliruptorales; family Nitriliruptoraceae; genus JBFJMP01. Next base: position 3,110 of record JBFJMP010000143.1, on the reverse strand, counting down.
ACTCCCGCGGTCTCCCCACAAGGAGACGGCCAACACCGACCTCACCTTCCACGCCGGGCGGCTCTACGCCACCTGGTGGCTGTCGGGCGAGGTGTACGAGATCGACCCGATCACGCTGGCCACGACCGGTCCGATCGACTTCGGTGGGGCGCTGGACGGCACCGTTCCCAGCGGCACGATGTCGGCGCACCCGAAGGTGGACCCCGTCACCGGTGAGTTGGTGTTCTTCGGGTACGCACCAATCCCGCCATACCTGCGCATCGGGGTGATCTCGCCCGACGGCCAGGTCGTCCACCACACCGACATCGAACTGCCCGGTCCCCGGCTGCAGCACGACCTGGCCATCACCCCGACACACAACGTGCTGTTCGACATGAACCTGCGGCCCGACCTCGCCAACGGTGGGCGTCTCGCGTTCTTCGGCGACGAAGCGGCGCGGATCGGGCTGGTCCCGCGGCACGGCACCGACGGGGACGCGCGCTGGTTCGAGGTCGAACCGTTCTTCGGCTACCACGTCGTGAACGCCTGGGACGAGGGCACGCCGGGTGGCGACGACCATGAGGTCGTCCTCGTCGGCTGCCGCATCGACGACCCGCTGATCGACCCCTCGCGCCACGCTGACGAGCACGGCCTCGTCCCGGCGATCGCCGACCTGCGCCTCGCGCCGACCTTCCACGAGTGGCGGCTCACCACGGCCACTGGGCAGGCGCGGGAGCGCCAACTCGACGATCGTTTCACGGAGTTCCCGCGCATGCACGACGGCTGGCTGGGTGCGCGCAGCCGCTACAGCTACCACCCGATGATCGCGCCGGAGGCGACCTTGCTGTTCGAGGGCGTCCGCAAGCACGACCTGAGCACGGGCACGACCACGGAGTACCGCTACCCGGACGGCTGGTTCGGGGGCGAGACGCCGTTCGCGCCGTCGAGCGACGCGGCGCGGACGGCCGAAGACGACGGCTACCTGGTCACGTTCGTGGCCGAGGAGGCGACGGGGCGCAGCGAGCTGCAGGTGCTCGATGCCCGCCGGGTCGAGGACGGCCCGATCGCGCGCGTGCTCATCCCGACGCGGGTCCCCACCGGCTACCACACCGAGTGGGTTCCCGGCGCTGACCTCGGAGCCCGTCGATGACCGGCGTCCACCTGCTGGGCGGGTGCCAGACGGACTTCGCCCGCCATGCCGAGCGCAGCGGACTGGCCATCGGCGACCTGCTGGTCGAGGCCGGCCGTGGTGCGCTCGATGACGCCGGGATCGCGCCGGCCGAGGTCGAGGTCGCCCACGTCGGCAACTTCGTCGGAGAGGTGTTGGGCACCCAGGGCCACCTCGGTGGGCTCGTCGCCGACATCGACCCGTCACTCGAAGGTGTGCCCGCAAGTCGGCACGAGGCCGCATGCGCGTCCGGATCGATGGCGGTGCTGGCCGCCATGGCCGACCTCGAGGCCGGGCGATACGACGTCGCCCTGGTCGTCGGCGTCGAGCACATGCGCGCGGGCGGGACCGCGGCCGCGTCCGACGCACTGGGCCTGGCAGCGCGCGTCCCGACCGAGACCGACGGTCTCGAGTGGCCGTGGCCGGAGCTGTTCGCGGTGCTCGACGAGGAGTACGACGCCCGCGTCGGGGTCGACGTCGAGCACCTGCAGCAGCTGGCGCGGTGGTCGTTCGAGCGCGCGGCCCGCAACCCCGTCGCCCAGACGCGCGACTGGGTTCTGCCCCCGGCCGAGCGTTGGTCCGACGACGAGGCGAACCCGGTCGTGGCCGGGCGCGTTCGCCGCCTCGACTGCTCGCAGGTCACCGACGGTGCGGCGGCCGTCGTGCTCGTGTCGGATCGTTGGCTGGCCGCCCATCCCCGCAGGCGCCGGGCGAGCATCGTCGGCTGGGGGCACCGAACGGCCCGGATGGACATGCGCGCCAAGCTGGAAGCCACGCGAGGAGAGCCGTATCTGCTCCCGCATCTTCGCGCGACGATCGTCGAGGCCCTCGGTCGTGCTCGCTGCGAGGTGACGGATCTCGCGGGTGCCGAGGTGCACGACTGCTTCACCATCACCGAGTACGCGATCGCGGACCATCTCGGCCTGGCGCCTCCGGGTGAGGCCGGGCGACTGGTGGAGGACGGCGTGGTCGGTCCGGGTGGGGCGTTCGAACTCAACCCGTCCGGGGGGCTCGTCGGCCTCGGGCACCCGGTCGGCGCGACCGGGGTCCGCATGCTCTGGGACGCCTCACGCCAGGTGCTCGGTGAGGCTGGCGCCGCCCAGGTTCCGGCGGCTGCCGTGCCGGGGCTCGGCCGCTTCGGCACGGTCAACGTCGGCGGGAGCGCGACCACCGTCGCAAGCCTTGTCGTTGCGGCGCCGGAGGTTGACCGTGCGTGACGCACTGGTGTGCGACGCCATCCGTACCCACCGTGGCCTCGGGCGTGAAGGTGGGGCCTTCGCGGAGGTCGCGCCCATCGACCTGGTCGGCCAGTTGCTGCGCGAGTTGTCGGAGCGGCGTGGCCTGGACTCGAGCATGGTCGGCGACCTGGTCCTCGGGTGCGTCACGCAGACCGGCGACCAGGGTGCCGACCTCGCGAAGGTCGCGGCGGTCTGTGCCGGTTGGGACGACGGCGTGTCCGGCGCGACCGTCAACCGCTTCTGCACCTCGGGACTCGACGCGATCGGCTCCGCCGCGGCGCGAATCCGAGCGGGGTTCGACGACCTGATCGTCGCCGGCGGCGTGGAATCGATGTCTCGCGTGCCGATGCTGAGCGACGGCGGTGCGTGGTTCACCGACGAACGGGTCGCGGCGGCCACCGGATGGGTCCACATGGGTGTGGCGGCTGACCTCGTCGCATCCATGCACGGGATCACGCGCGCCCAGGCCGATGCCTGGGCGCTGCGCTCCCATGCCAGGGCTGCCGCAGCGTGGGCCGAGGGCAGGTTCCCATCCGTCGTCCCGGTCGGCGTCGCCGAGGCGCGGGACCTGGACCGAGACGAAGCCATCCGCGACGGGCTGACGGCCGAGTCGATGGCGCGGCTGCCCGCCCCCTTCGCGTCCTTCGTGGACGAACGGGTCCGCTCCGTCGTCGCCGCGCATGCCCCGGGCGTCGACCTCCAGCACGTGCACACGGTCGGGACGG
>JBFJMP010000142.1:0-6497 GCA_041633895.1 Nitriliruptoraceae bacterium | reverse complement strand
GCTCGTTGCCGAGTGCCTGGGCCAGGCGGCGCATGACCGTGCGGAAGTCGCGGGTGCGCTCGGTCGGCATGCCGGCACCGCCGGGCCCGAACGAGCCACGGCGGGCCTCGCGCCCGGTCGTCGCGACGACCGTCTCGTCGTCGACGTGCTCGGTGATGGCCGTGGTGTCGGGGAGTCCGGTGTCGTTGCTCATGCCGCGGCGCTCCGGTCGGCCTGGGAGGCCACGATCTCCTGGTAGGTGGGGCAGGTGTCGAGCAGCACCTCATGCGTCCCGCGCCCCACGACCTCGCCGTCGTCGAGGACGAGGATCTCATCGGCCCGTCGGATCGTCGCGACGCGTTGGCTCACGATGAGCACGGCCGCGTTGCGGATGTGCGGGTTGAGTGCGGCGCGCAGGCGTGCCTCGGTGGCGAGGTCCAACGCCGAGAACGCGTCGTCGAACACGAAGATCTCCGGCTTGGCGACCAGCGCCCGGGCGATGGACAGGCGTTGGCGTTGCCCGCCCGAGACGTTCGTCCCGCCCTGGGTGATGGGGCTGTGGAGGCCGTCCGGCATCGTCTGGACGAAGCCGTCCGCCTGGGCGATCTCGAGGGCCTCCCACAACTCCGCATCGGTGGCGTCGGGGTTCCCGAACCGCAGGTTCGACGCCACGGTGCCCGAGAACAGGTGGGCCTTCTGCGGCACGTACCCGATCACGCCCCACAGCAGGTCCGGGTCGAGGTCGCGGACGTCGACACCGTCGACGAGCACGGACCCGGAGGTCGCGTCGAAGAGGCGCGGGACCAACTGCACCAGCGTGGACTTGCCGGACCCGGTGCTGCCGATGACCGCCGTGGTCGCGCCCGGCTCGGTTCGGAACGACACGTCGCTGAGCACCGGGTGGCTGGCGCCCGGGTACTGGAAGCCGACCTCCCGCATCTCAAGCGTGCCGTGCTCGGTGACCGTGGCCACGGGCTGCGCCGGCGGCCGGACCGACGACGCGGTGTCCAGCACCTCGAGGATGCGGCCCGACGCCACGGACGCCCGCGGCAGCATCGACACCATGAACGTGGCCATCACGACGGCCATGAGGATCAGGACGAGGTAGCTGAGGTAGGCGATCAGCGACCCGATCTGCAGCGAGCCCGACTCGACCTTGCCGGCTCCGATCAGCAGCACGCCGATGCTCGAGGCGTTCACGATGAAGATGACCGCCGGGAACATGCCGGCCATCAGCCGACCGGTCCGCAGGGACGTGGCGGTCAGCGCGGTGTTGGCGGCGTTGAAGCGCGCGGTCTCCTCGGGCTCGCGCACGAAGGCGCGCATGACGCGGATCCCCAGCAGCTGCTCGCGCAGCACGGCGTTGACGCGGTCGATCTGGTCCTGCATCACCTGGAACGCGGGCAGCATGCGACGGATGATGCTCCCGAGGATCAGCACCGTCGCCGGGATGGCCACGACCAGCACGACGGACAGTCCGACGTCCTCGCGCAGGGCGAGGACCAGCCCGATCACCATGGTGATGGGTGCCGCGATCATCATCGTGGTGGCCATGACCACGACCTGCTGGACCTGCTGAACGTCGTTGGTGATCCGCGTGATGAGTGACGGGGCACCGAAGGCGCCCACCTCGCGGGCGGAGTAGTCGGTGACCTGCTGGAACAGGTCGCGGCGAATGTCGCGACCGAACGCCATGGACACGCGTGCGCCGTACCAGACGGCCAGCCCGGCGAAGACGATCTGCACGAGGCTGAAGGCGACCATCTGACCGCCCAGGCGCCAGATGGTCGCGTTGTCGCCGACGAGCACGCCGCGGTCGATCAGGTCGGCGTTCAGGCTGGGCAGGGCGAGCGTGGCGGCGGTCTGCACGACCTGGAGCGCCACGATCACCCACAGCAGCCGTGCATAGGGCGCGAGGTGGCTGCGCAGCAGGCGAGTCAGGCTCACAGGGGCCTCCCGGCACCGTGCAGGAAGAGGTCGACGATCTGTTCCGGAGGCAACGGCTCGGCCACCAGCATCGGGTGGGTCAGGGACAGGGTGAGCGCTCGGAGCAACGTCGCCGCCCGGCCAGGCTCGGCCCGCAGGTGCTCGGACGCCGCCGTCATCAGGTCCGTCAGCGCAGGGCTGTCGGACAGCGGGGTGGGTCGAGTGGGCGCCTGGTGGGGCGAGCGCAACTTCGTCACCAACTGCCAGACGTCGACGATGCGACGCTGGATGAGTCCGGTCACCTCGACGAGTTGGGCCTCGAACGACTGGTCGCGGTCGACCGCGCGAATCGCCGCACTCATCGGTGCCGTGTCCAGTGCCTGCTCGAGGGCGGCCGCGAACAGCTCGTCCTTGTCGGCGAAGACCTTGAAGATCGTGCCCTCGGAGACGCCGGCTGCCGCCGCCAGCTGGCGGCTGGTCGTGGCGCGGCCGTGCTCGACCAGCAGTGGCAGCACGGCGTCGATGATGGCGGCGCGACGTTCGTCGGGCGGCAGGGGAGCGGCACGTGGGGCGTGCGAGCTCGCGGGTGCGGGGGAGGTGGACATGCGACCACGGTACCGCAAGTGAGTGAGTACGCACTCACTGGGTTTCGTGGGTGCTCGGTTCAGGCGCCCACGTAGGTGGCGAGGTGTTCGCCGGTCACCGTGGAACGGGCCGCGACGAGGTCGGCGGGCGTGCCCTCGAACACGACTCGTCCGCCGTCGTGGCCGGCGCCGGGACCCAGGTCGATGATCCAGTCCGCGTGCGCCAGGACTGCCTGGCTGTGCTCGATGACGATCACGGACTTCCCGGACTCGACCAGCCGGTCGAGCAAGCCGAGCAGTTGCGCGACGTCGGCGAGGTGCAGTCCCGTGGTCGGCTCGTCGAGCACGTAGACGCCGCCCGTGGCCCCCATGTGCGTGGCCAGCTTCAGGCGCTGGCGCTCGCCGCCTGACAGCGAGGGCAGTGGCTGTCCGAGGCTGAGGTAGCCGAGCCCGACGTCCACGAGTCGATCGAGGATCCTGTGGGCGGCCGGCGTCCTGGCCTCGCCATCGCCGAAGAACGCCTCCGCCTCCGTGACCGACATGGCCAGCACCTCGGCGATGGAGCGCCCGCCGAGCGTGTACTCCAGCACGGCGGCCTGGAAACGCTGCCCCTCGCACTCCTCGCAGGTCGTCGCCACGCCGGCCATCATGGCCAGGTCGGTGTAGGTGACCCCGGCGCCGTTGCAGGTCGGGCACGCCCCGTCCGAGTTGGCGCTGAACAGCCCGGGCTTGACGCCGTTGGCCGTCGCGAACGCCTTGCGGATCGGGTCGAGCAGCTTGGTGTAGGTCGCCGGGTTGCTCCGACGCGACCCGCGGATGGCGCTCTGGTCGATCGCCACCACGTCGTCCCGCCCCGACACCGAGCCCTCGATCAGCGAGCTCTTCCCGGACCCCGCGACACCGGTCACCACGACCAGCACCCCGAGGGGGATGTCGACGTCGACGTCCTTGAGGTTGTTCGTCGTCGCGCCCCGCACCTCGAGTGCACCGCTCGGTGTGCGGACCTCCCGGTCGAGGGTGGTGCGATCGTCGAGGTGGTGGCCCGTGACCGTGCCGCTGGATCGCAGGGCCTCGACGCTGCCCTCGAACACGACCTGGCCGCCGGCCGTGCCGGCACCGGGGCCGAGGTCGACGACGTGGTCGGCGATGGCGATGGTCTCGGGCTCGTGCTCGACGACCAGCACGGTGTTGCCCTTGTCCCGCAGTCGCAGCAGGAGGTCGTTCATCCGCTGGATGTCGTGCGGGTGCAGTCCGGCGGTCGGCTCGTCGAACACGTAGGTGACGTCGGTCAACGACGAGCCGAGGTGGCGGACCATCTTCACGCGTTGGGCCTCGCCGCCGGACAGGGTCCCGGACGGGCGCTCCAGCGACAGGTAGCCCAGGCCGATCTCGACGAACGAGTCGAGGGTGTTGCGCAGCGTCGTGAGCAGGGGTGCCACGGATGGCTCGTCGAGCCCTCGGACCCAGTCGGCCAGCTCGCTCACCTGCATCGCGCAGGCCTCCGCGATGTTGATCCCGGCGACCTTCGACGACCGCGCGCCCTCGCTGAGCCGGGTGCCGTCACACTCCGGGCAGGTGCCGAACGTGACCACGCGTTCCACGAACGCACGAACGTGGGACTGCAGCGACTCGACGTCCTTGGACAGCATCGACTTCTGGATCCTGGGGATCAGCCCCTCGTAGGTGAGGTTGATCCCGTCGACCTTGATCTTCGTCGGCTCGCGGTACAGCAGGTCCTGCAGCTGCTTCTTCGTGAACGCCCCGATCGGCTTGTCCATCGGGAAGTAGCCGGCGCCCCGGAAGATCCGGCCGTACCAGCCGTCCATGCTGTAGCCGGGCACGGTGAGCGCCCCCTCCTCGAGGGACCTGGTCTCGTCGTAGAGCTCCGACAGGTCGAAGTCCGACACCTCACCGCGCCCCTCGCACCGCGTGCACATCCCACCGGTCCTGGTGAAGGTGACCGTCTCGGCCTTCGTCTTCCCCGCGCCCTTGTCGACCTTGATCGCGCCGCTCGCCGACACGGACGGGACGTTGAACGCGAACGCGCTCGGCGGCCCGATGTGCGGTGTGCCCAGCCGGCTGAACAGGATCCGCAGCATCGCGTTGGCGTCGGTCACGGTGCCGACGGTCGAGCGGACGTCGGCACCGATCCGCTCCTGGTCGACGAGGATCGCGGTCGTGAGGCCGTCGAGGACGTCGACGTCGGGGCGCGCCATCGTCGGCATGAACCCCTGCACGAACGCGCTGTAGGTCTCGTTGATCATGCGCTGGGACTCGGCCGCGATCGTGCCGAACACCAGGGAGCTCTTGCCCGATCCGGACACCCCTGTGAACACCGTCAGCCGGCGCTTGGGGATCTCGACGCTGACGTCCCGGAGGTTGTTCACCCGGGCGCCGTGGACGCGAATCAGGTCGTGGCTGTCGGCGACATGGGGCCGCTCGTCCGTGTCCGTGCCCATCGTGTCCGCCCCAGTCGTCGCAGGTCGTCGAGTCGGGGCGGATGGTCCCACGGCGGCCCGCACGGTGTCCAGCCGTCGTCCTGTTCTGGGCCCGACTTCCCTGCCCACCGCGATGTCACGAGGACGGGCGGCGCGGCGCCTGTGGGCGGTGTCCGAGGAACTGGTCGGCGAGACCTTCGACCACTGACGGCGCCGATGGCCGTACGGTGATGTCGAGCCCGCCCGGGCACTGAAGGGACCACGATGACCTGGTCGACCAGGAACATGCCCAACCTCGACGGCGCGGTCGCCGTCGTCACCGGCGCCAACGGCGGCCTCGGACTCGCGTCCGCGAAGGCACTCGCCGGCAAGGGTGCCCACGTCGTCATGGCGGCCCGCAACCAGGCCAAGGCCGCCGCCGCGCGTGCCGAGATCCTGGCGGCCCACCCGGCGGCGTCATTGGAGGTCGTCGAGATCGACCTCGGCTCCCTCGCGTCGGTCGAGGCGGCCGCGAAGCAGATCGCCGACACCCACGACCGGATCGACATCCTGATGCTGAACGCGGGTGTCATGGCCATGCCGCAGGGCACGACGGAGGACGGCTTCGACACCCAGTTCGGGATCAACGTGCTCGGACACTGGGCCCTGCTCAGCCGGCTGCTGCCGATCGTCGTCCGGACGCCGGGTGCCCGGGTCGTGACGCTGTCCAGCACGGCGCAACACACCGGACGGGCGGTCAACCCCTCTGATCCACACATGCGCAAGAACTACGACCCGTGGCGCATGTACGGCCAGACCAAGCTCGCGATGCGCCACCTCGCCGTCGGCCTGCAGCAGCAGTTCGACGCCCACGGGGTGGACGCCAAGGCGCTGTCGGCCCAACCCGGCCTGACCAACTCGGACCTGCAGTCCACGACCGTCGAGAAGGGCGGGGCGGGAGTCCTCGGCCCGTTCTTCCACAAGGTGACGGCCACGATGGGCATGGACATCGACCGTGGGGCGCTCAGCCAGCTGCGCGCGGCGACGGATCCGGCCGCGCCGGGCGGCGGCTTCTACGGGCCGCTGGGTGTCACCAACGGCCCCCCGGTGCGCAAGCCCCTGGTCCGGCCGGGCAGTGATGCGGCGATCCGGAACCTGTGGCAGGTCGCCGAACGCGAGACCGGCCTGCCGGTCGACGTGTCCGCCGCCCTCGCCGCCGGCTGACATGCGCTTCGCCGACCGACGGGCGGCGGGGCGCCTGCTCGCGGCGCGGCTCGGACACCTGGCGGGGGAGCGCCCGGTCGTCCTCGGACTGCCGCGGGGCGGCGTCCCGGTCGCGGTCGAGGTCGCCAGCGAGCTCGGGGCGGCGCTGGACGTCCTTGTCGTCCGCAAGCTCGGATGCCCGTGGCAGCCGGAGCTGGGTGTCGGTGCGCTGGGGGAGGGCGGGATCCAGCTCCTCAACGCGGACCTGATGCGCGACCTCGGCCTGCGCGAGTCCCAGTTCGCGGACACGATCCGGCGGGAACAGGCGGTGATCGACGAACGAGTACGCACCTACCGGGTCGACCGCACGGCCGTCCCGGTGGCCGGC
>JBFJMP010000141.1:0-6508 GCA_041633895.1 Nitriliruptoraceae bacterium | reverse complement strand
TGGTCAACGACTTCGGCGTGGAGTGCGACCTGGGTGGGCCCCATCACGTCAGGCGATGCCGGCGTCGTGACCTTCCCAGTACGGCCGCCGCAACTCCCGTCGCATGACCTTGCCCGTCGGATTCAGCGGCAACGGCTCGTCGCGCAGGTCGACGCCCTTCGGACACTTGTAGTGGGCGAGGCGCTCGCGGCACCACGCGATCAACTCGTCGGCCACGACCTCGGCCCCGGGCTCCGGGACCACGATCGCGCGCACCGCTTCGCCCCAGCGTTCGTCCGGGACGCCGACGACCGCGACCTGCGCGACGCTCGGGTGGGCATGGAGGACGTTCTCGACCTCGGCGGGATAGATGTTCTCGCCGCCCGAGATCACCATGTCCTTGACCCGGTCGGTCAGGTACAGGTACCCGTCCTCGTCCACGTGGCCGGCGTCGCCGGTACGCAGCCAGCCGTCCGCGGTGATCGCCTCGGCGGTCTCCTCGGGGCGCCGGAAGTAGCCGAGCATGACGGTCGGCGACTGGACCCAGACCTCACCCGACTGACCGGGAGCGCAGTCCTGTTCGGTCAGGGGATCGACGACCCGGAACGTCACCCAGTCGAAGGCGCGACCGCAGGAGCGCATGCGCGGGCCGCCGGGGTCGTGTTCGTCCCACGGCAGCGTGGTGACCGTTCCCGTCGCCTCCGTCAGGCCGTAGGCGTGCACGAACTCGACGTCGGGCATCCGCGAGATCGCGGCATCCAGCGTGGTGCTCGTGATCGGCGCTGCGCCATAGACGATGGTTCGCAGCGTGGACAGGTCGGCATCGTCGATGCCCTCGTCGGCCAGCACCATCTGCAGGACGGCCGGCACCATCATCGTGTTCGTGACGGCGTGCCGCGTGACCTGTTCGAGGAAGTCCGACGACGAGAACTCCCGCCGCAGCACGACCGTGCCACCGCGGTGGGAGGTCAGCATCCCCCACGCGGTGCCGACCGCGTGGAACGCGGGGTAGGGCAGGTAGACGACGCAGCCGTCGCGGAAGCCCCAGGCGTCGGCGAGCCCGTCGATCATCGACATGAGGTTGCGGTTGGCGAGCATGACGCCCTTGGGTCGCCCCGTCGTCCCCGACGTGTAGATCAGCCACATCACCTCGTCGGGATCGCCGACGACGCCGGGGTCCTCGTCCGGGGCGTCGGCCATCCACCTGTCGACGTCGGTCAGACCCTCGACGGTCCCGTAGGTGACCACCGGCAGGTCAGCAGCCTCGTCCGGATCACCGAGCAGGGACAGCAGTTCGTCCTCGACGAACAGGATCGCGGGCTCGGCATCCGCGAGGACCTCGGCGCACTCCGTCGGGGCGAGCCGCCAGTTGATCGGCACGGTGACCGCGCCGATCTTGGACGTCGCGAACGCCAGTGCGTAGTAGTCGATGCGATTGCGCGACAGGAATGCCACGCGGTCCTGTCGCCCGATGCCGGCGCGCAGCAGGGCCTGTGCCAGGCGGTTCGACCAGGCATCCAGCTCGGCGTACGTGACCGCCCGGTGGTCGTCCACGTACGCGACGTCGTCCGGCCGCGACCGGGCCTGGTCCCGCACGATGTCCGCGAGGACGCGTCGCTCGCCCATGGCTGGCTCCTGCTCGGGTGGTCGGATCGAGGTGTCGAGGTGGGGGCCGGGATCAGGTCAGGTTCAGACCGCCGTCGACCACGATCAGGTCCCCCGTCATGTAGCGGGACGCCGGCGAGGCGAGGAAGACCGCCAGCCCCGCGACGTCGTCGGGATCACCGACGAAGCCGAGGGGCTGGCGCAGGAGACTTCCGTCTTCGTCTTCCCAGAGCACGCGCGACATGTCGGTCTTCACGAGCCCCGGCGCGATGGTGCTGACACGCACCCCCGGTGCCATCTCGAGGGCGAGCTGGCGGGTCAGTTGCGCCAGTGCCGCCTTCGAGAGGTTGTACGCGCCCAGGTCCGGTTCGATCCGGAGGGCAGCAAGCGACGCCACGTTGATGATCACGCCACCGTTGTCCCGCATCCAGCCGGCCCATGCGGCCTGGGCGTAGCGCAACGGGCCGATGACGTTGACCTGCCACACCTTGTCGACGGCGCCGAGGTCGGCCTCGGCGAGGGGCCCGTACTGGGGGTTGGTGGCGGCGTTGTTGACGAGGATGTCCAGCTTCCCGAACGTGTCGATGCAGTGGGCCACGCCGTCGCGGATGGCGTCGGGGTCACCGGCCGAGCCGGCGAAACCCGTCACGCTCAGCCCGGCTGCCGTCATCTCCTCGACGGCGGCGTCGACGGCGTCCTGCTTGCGGGAGGTGATGCACACGGACGCCCCGGCGGCGCCGAGCCCTTCGGCGATCGCGCGTCCGATGCCGCGGGTCGCCCCCGTGACGAGGGCGACGTTGCCCTCCAGGTTGGTCATGTCGGTCGGGTCGATCATGTGATGGCCTCGGGGCTGGTCGGAACGATCGGGGGCGTGTCCGTGCAGGCAGGATCCGTGGCGTCGGGGCGGCCGCGGAGGAACAGGTGGGCAACGGGCCAGTCGGTGTCCGGACCGTCGACCTCGCGCACCCAGTCGAGGACCGTCCGACGGTCCTCGATGCGCCAGTCGCCGCGACGACAGGTGAAGCGATCCACGTAGCGAACGCCCATCCAGAGGTCGGGCCGACCGGAGCCGGCGTCGTGCCAGTGGATGGCGACCGACGATGACTCGGCGTGGGCCACCTGGCCGTCGACACGGATCCGTGACTGCAGTTCGTAGTGGGCGGTGCCCGCGAAGTCGAGGGTGGCGGACATGTGGGCGATCAGGTCGTCGACGGTGCCGACGACGACGCCGTGGTGGTCGGTCGCGTCGGGGTGGTAGCAGGATCGGACGAGGTCCCAGTCCCCGCGGTCCACGCCGTGGGCGTAGTCCGCGAGGACGGCACGCACCGCCTCCCGGACCCCGACCTCGTCGACGTCCGGGGCCTTCACGACGAGGTGCCCTGCTGCTCCCAGTACGGATCGCGCAGGCGTCGCTTGTAGAGCTTCCCGTTGGGGTCGCGGGGCAGTTCGTCCAGGTAGTCGACGGAGCGCGGCAGCTTGTACTTCGCCAACCGCTCGCCACAGAAGGCCAACAGTTCGGCGGTCAGGTCGTCGCCCGGCGCAGTGCCGTCGGCGGCGCGGACCACGGCCTTGATCGCCTCGCCCCACTCCGGGTCGGGCACACCGAACACGGCGACGTCCGCGACCTTGGGATGGGTGATCAGGAGGTTCTCGACCTCGGACGGGTGCACGTTCACCCCACCCGTGATGATGATGTCGCTGACTCGTCCGTCGAGGAACAGGAAGCCGTCCTCGTCCATCCACCCCACGTCGCCGGCCGTGAAGTAGCCGTCGCGCTTGGCCTCGGCCGTCTTGTCCGGCTGGTTGTGGTACTCGAAGTCGAGCGCGCCGGCGAGCATCCACACCTGGCCGTGTTCACCGGGGCCGAGGACGGTGCCGTCGAGGTCACGGATCTGGACGTCGGCGTTGGCCCATGCGCTGCCGACGGTGCCGGGCCGCTCGAGCCAGTCCTCGGGCCGGGCGATCGTGCCCCCGCCCTCGGAGGTGCCGTAGTACTCGTAGATGACCGGCCCCCACCAGTCGATCATGGCCTTCTTGGTCTCGACGGGGCAGGGCGCCGCGCCGTGGACCGCGTACTGCATCGACGACACGTCGTGCGCGGCGCGCTGGTCCTCGGACAACGCGAGGAGGCGATGGAAGTGCGTCGGGACCATGTGCGTGGTCGTCACCCCGTAGCGCTCGATCGCGTCAAGGGCCTTCTCGCCGGACCAGTCGCGCATGAGGACGATGGTGTGCCCGTACTGGGCCGAGGAGTTCACGTAGACCAGTACGGCCGTGTGGTAGAAGGGCGACTGGACGAGGTGGACGTGCTCGTCGGGACCGATCCCGAAGATCCGCAGGGGCAGGCTCCAGACCTCACCGACGTCGTCGGGATCCATGCCGGACAAGGCGCGCTTGATGCCCTTGGGGCGACCCGTGGTGCCGGACGAGTAGGTCATCATCCAGCCGGCGGTCGTGCCGTCGGGCCGGGTCGTCGGGACACCGTCGAGCAGGTCGTCCCACGCCGTCGCCCCGTGCACGGCGTCGCCGATCACGACGACGGCCGCCGGGTCGAGACCGGCCTGCGTGGCCGCCTCGACGACCCGCTCCGCCTCGGCTGCGGAGGCGAACACGACCTGCGCCTCGCTGTCCTCGACGATGTAGGCGATCTCGTCGACGGTCGAGTGGTAGTTGATCGGGGCGACGTACATCCCGGACTGCAGGGCGGCGAAGAACACCTCCAGCAGTTCCGTCTCGTTGTGCATGACCGTCGCCATGACGCTGCCCACACCGAGGCCACGTGCACGGAGGGCATGCACGACCTGGTTGGTACGCGCCGCGAGTTCACCGCGGGTCGTGGTCCGTCCGGTCTCGGCCTCGATGACCGCCGGGTGGTCGGGGTCCTTCGCGGCGAGGTTCCACAGTCCGAGTGTCATGTCGCTCCCTGTCGTGGGGTGGTGCTCAGCCGGCTGTGACCCCGAGGGCGCCGGCGTACTCCTCGAGCTGCTCGACGAAGCGCGCGCGCGAGATCGGCAGTGCGAGGACCAGTTCGTCGATGCCGCGCGAGCGGCAGACGTCGGCGTAGGTGGCCAGGTCGTCGAGCGAACCGTTGTGGGGGATGCCGACGTTCAGCTTCACGTCGTCACGGTCACGGTCGTGCTCCGCCAGCAGGGTGTCCAGCGTCGCCAGGCGTTCGTCGAGTTCATCGGGCGTCAACTTCCAACCATGCCAGCCGTCACCGAGGCGCGCAACGCGCCGCAGGGCGGCGTCGCTGTTGCCACCGACCTGGATGCGGGGGCCGTTCTCGCGGATGGTCTTGGGGAAGAACACCACGTCCGTGAAGTCCACGAACTCGCCGTGGTAGCTCGCCCGGTGCTGTGACCACAGCGCCCGCATGGCCTCGACGTACTCGTCACAGCGCTTGCCGCGACGCTCGAAGGGGATGCCGAGCGCGGCGTACTCCTCGCGCGACCAGCCCACGCCGATCCCGTACTCGAAGCGCCCGCCGGACAGTGCGTCCAGCGTCGCGATCTCCTTGGCGCGCACGACCGGGTTGCGCTCGGTGATGATCTCGACCGACGTCCCGAGGCCGAGCCCCTCGGTGACCATGGCCGCGACCTGCAGCGCCATGAGGGGCTCGAGGATCCCCTGGTCCTTCTTGAAGTCGATGGTGCCGTCGTCGGTGTGCGGGTAGTCCGACTCGTAGTCGTCGAAGAAGATGACGTGGTCCGGCACCCACAGCGCATCGAACCCCACGCGTTCGAGGGTCCGGGCGTAGGCCTCGATGTGCTCGCGACCGCGGCCGGGTGTTCCGTCGAAGATCTGGACGACGCCGATGCGCATGGCTGTTGCTCCCGCTCAACCGGGCGCCACGCTACCAAGCAAGCGCTAGGTGTAGCAACCGAGGGTCGTGCTGGCCTCAGGCGCTCGGCAGGGGCGCGGCGGTGGGGGCGAGGCGTCCCGCCGCGATGTCCTCGGCGAAGTGGCAGGCGACCGTCTGGTCCGACGCCGCCTCCCGCAGCTCAGGCACCTCGTCATGGCAGCGCGTGGGCTGGCGCCACGGACAGCGCGTGTGGAAGCGACAGCCGGACGGCGGGTTGGACGGACTCGGCAGGTCGCCCTGCAGGACGATCCGTTCGCGTTCGCGTTCGGCCTTGGGGTCCGGCAGCGGCACGGCGGACAGCAGCGCGCGGGTGTACGGATGCAGGGGCGCGTCGTAGAGGCGCTCGGCCGGGGCCACCTCGACCAGCCGCCCCAGGTACATGACCGCGATGCGTGTCGAGATGTGGCGCACCACCGCGAGGTCGTGGGCGATGAAGAGGTAGGTCAGGTCGAAGTCGGCCTGCAGGTCCTCCATGAGGTTGATCAGCTGCGCCTGCACCGACACGTCGAGCGCGGACACCGGTTCGTCGGCGACGATCAGTTCCGGCTGGAGCGCGAGTGCCCGCGCGACGCCGATGCGCTGGCGCTGGCCCCCGCTGAACTCGTGGGGGTAGCGGGCCGCCGCCCCGGCGGGCAGGCCCACGACGTCGAGCAGTTCCTGCACCCGCGTGACCAGCTCGTCACCGGACGCGACGCCGTGCACGCGCAACGGCTCGCCGACGATGCTCTCGACGTTGCGGCGCGGGTTCAGGGACGCATACGGGTCCTGGAAGACCATCTGCATCCGGCGCCGCAGGCCACGGAGCCGACGCCCCTTCCAGTGCGTGACGTCCTCACCGTCGAACGTGATCGTCCCCGCCGTCGGCTCGTACAGCCGGAGGATGGCGCGCCCCACGGTGGACTTGCCGCAGCCGGACTCGCCGACCAGCCCGAGGGTCTCGCCCCGGCGGATCTCCAGGTCGACGCCGTCGACGGCGCGCACGGTCGCGGTGGTGCGCCCGAGCAGGCCGGTCTCGACCGGGAAGTGCACCTTCAGGCCCGACACCTCGACGAGGGTGTCGGA
>JBFJMP010000140.1:0-6510 GCA_041633895.1 Nitriliruptoraceae bacterium | reverse complement strand
CTGGCCACCGACGGCGGCGCGCGCCTCGCCGCCGCCTGGACCGCCCGATTCTCTGCCATGGAGGAGCGTTCGTCGTGACCACTCGACGTCTCCTGTTCGTCCACGCCCACCCCGACGACGAAGCCTCGAAGGGCGCGGCCACTGCTGCCCGGTACGTCGATGCGGGCGACGAGGTCGTGCTCGTCACGTGCACCGGTGGGGAAGCCGGTGAGGTCCTCAACGACAAGCACCCCCCGGTTGCGCCCGACGACCTCGCCGCCGTGCGGGAGAAGGAGCTCGCCGACGCCGTGCGCATCATCGGCTTCCGGCGCAGCGAGCTGCTGGGCTTCCCGGACTCGGGGTTCCCCGACGACCCGACCGACGTCGACCCGTCGTCGTTCGCCGGTCGCGACCTCGACGAGGTCAGCCGCCCGCTGGCGGCCCTGCTCCGGCGTGAGCGCCCCCACGTGGTCGTGACCTACCCGCCCGACGGCGGCTACCCGCACCCCGACCACATCCGGGTGCACGACGCGACGATGCGCGCCGTGGAACTGGCCGCCGACCCCGACGCGGACGGTGTGGAGGGGACCGCCTGGGACGTGCCGCGGACGGTGTTCATGGCGCACTTCTCGATCGCCCGGATGGAGGCCATGGGCGCGGTCTACGCCGGGCGCGGCCTCGACAACCCCATGGCGGACTGGCTGGAACGGTCACGGACCGCCCCGGCCCGCGATGCCGACCGTGCGCCCGAGTGCAGGATCGACGTCACCGACTGGCTCGACCGTCGTGACGACGCCCTCCGGGCACATGTCACGCAGGTCGATCCCGACGGCCAGTGGTTCGCCGTGCCGCGCGACATCGAGGTCGAGGCGTTCCCGTGGGACACCTATGTCGTGCTCGCGGGCACCCCGTTCCCCGACGGGGCGACGGACCTCTTCGACGGCCTGGGCGTGACCGCCGACGATCAGTTCGGGCGCGCTGCCGTCGACAGGTAGAACAGGCAGTCCTTGCGGGCGGCCGCCGTGGTGCGGGTCATCATCACGGGCGTGGCGGTGGCCGTGGTCAGGACGCGCCCACCGGCATCGACCTCGAAGTGGTCGAGGGTGACGTCGCGGCCACCGGGTGACTCGGCGAGCAGGGGCATGGCCCCACCCGGCCGCACGTGGCCGATGACGTGGCCCGGGGCGACGGTGCGGAAGTTGACCTCGTCCGCGTCGGCGTCGATCACCAGGTCGACGTCGTCGTCGAGTTCCCCGCCGAAGCGGAACCGGACCTCGGGGCGGATGCGGACCTTGCGCAGGTCGCCGTAGAGGTCGTAGTCGCGCAGGACGACCTCGTCCTCGAGGTCGGGTTCGCCCAGGAAGCGGCGGATGCCGTCGATCGCGAACGCGAGCGACTCGGGCCGGCCGGGCAGGCCGCACTCCACCGCGATCGAGGCGACCTCGTCGTGCATCGCCTCCATCAGGGTGTGGGCGCGCAGGTCCCAGGTCAGCAGCGTCGTCGTGAACAACGTGGCGAGGTTGAGGTGACGCGGCGCGTCACGGGTCACGATCGCGTAGAAGGGGTTGTTCCCCGAGTTGTTGTGGATGTCCGCCAGCGCTTCGAGCCCGGCGCCCCGCAGCTTGTCGAGGATCCCGTCGGCGGCGAGGCGCTGTGCCGTCGTGGGCTCGTCCAGCCCCCAGATCCGGTTGAAGTCCTCCTGGTCGTCCAGGTAGCGGTGCGCGAAGCCGGGACCGTCGAGCGCAGCGGCGACGTTGCCGATGACGATGTACAGGTCGCGGTCGTAGGTCCGGGGGCGGGACAGGATCGTCAGCAGTGCTTCGAGCCCCGTCGACTCGTCGCCGTGCAGCAGTGTCGCGATGGCGCGGGGCGCCTTCGTCCCGCGGCCGGGCACGCGCAGGAGCGTGGGGCGCCCGAGGCGGGCCAGCACCTCCAACGGGGGGCGGCCGACGAGTTCGTCGGGCAGTCCGTCGGGCAGGTAGGTGAAGGCGTCGCTGGGGGTCATCGAGACTTCAGGGTCGGGGCGGGGGCATGGGCCCCCGAGTCTACGAGGTGGCCCCGACGTCCCCGACGGCAGGTGTCAGAGCGGCCACGTGTGGACGGGCTCGTTGGTGCGCATGTGTTCGAGGTAGAGCCGCGTCATCTCGCGCAGGGCATCCGTGCGCTCGAGTCCGGCCTCGACGAGTCGGCGGTAGGTGGCGACCTGCCACGTTGCGCCGTTGCGGCGGCGCAGGCACCGCTGCTCGATGATCGACAGGTAGAGGTCGCGGTCGCGGGACTCGACCTGCCAGGTGTTCAGTCCCTCGTGCGCCAACGGCAACAACGTCCGGAGCACCAGTTCGCTGACGGGCACCTCGCCGACGCCGGGCCAGAACACCCGGGCCTCGATGCCGTCCTGCGACGCGGTGAAGAAGTTGTCCTGCGCGGCCTGGAACGACAGCTGCGTGGAGATGGGCGGGTCGAGCTCGGCGATGCTGCGGACCAGGCCGTAGTAGAAGGCGGCGTTCGCGATCGTGTCGACCATGGTCGGGCCGGCGGGCAGCACGCGGTTCTCGACGCGCAGGTGCGGCTTGCCGCGGGCCACGTCGTACACCGGGCGGTTCCAGCGGTAGACCGTGCCGTTGTGCAGCTTGAGTTCGGGCAGGTGGGGGATCCGCCCCTGCGCCAGCTCCTCGGCGGGGTCCTCGTCGTCGAGCAGCGGCAGCAGCGACGGGAAGTAGCGCACGTTCTCGTCGAACAGGTCCATGACGCCGTCGATCCAGCGTTCGCCGAACCACACGCGCGGCCGGACGCCCTGTGCGGTCAGCTCCTCGGGGCGGGTGTCGATGGACTGTTCGAACAGGGCGATGCGGGTCTCGCGCCACAGCTCCTTGCCGAGGAAGAACGGCGAGTTCGCGGCGAGGGCCACCTGCGGTCCCGCGATCGCCTGAGCGGCGTTCCACACGGACGCGAACCCGTCGGGGGACACCTGCAGGTGCAGCTGGATCGACGTGGCGGCCGCCTCCATCATGATCGAGTTCGCGCCGGTCTGGACGGTCTCCTGCCCCTCGATCTGGATGGTGAGGTCCTCGCCCCGTGCCTCCAGGATCTGGTCGTTCAGCAGGTGGTAGCGCGGGTTGTTCGACATCGACAGCATGGTCACGTCGAGGTCGGCAAGCGTCGGCAGGATGCCGATCATGACGATCCCCGCGTTCAGGCCCGCGGCCTGGTGCTGGGCGAACTCCAGCGACGTCAGCAGCTCCTCCTCCATCTCGCGGAAGACGCTGCCGATCAGCTTGTGCGGGGCGAGGTTGAACTCGATGTTGAACTGGGCGAGCTCGGTCTGGAAGTCCTCGGAGGCGATCCGGTCCAGCAGTTCGGCGTTGATGTTCGACGGGTTGCAGTGCTCGTCGACGACGTAGAACTCGACCTCGAGGCCGGCAAGCTTGCGCTCGGTCTCGAAGCGTCGCTCCGCCAGCATCGACTCGAGCGCGGCGAGATTGGCCTTGACCTTGTCGCGGTAGCGCTGCCGGTCCTCCCGCGTGAAGCGCACGCGGTCGATGTCCTCGCCCACCGGTTCGCTCCTGGTCCGCTGCTCCCCGATACTAGAGGGGCGCCGTCCCCACTCCCCGAGAAGGCCGTCATGTTCCCCGAGGCAACGATCCGCGAGTTCCACGACGATGACCTGGTCACGCTCGTCGGACTCAACCGCGACGCGGTACCGGAGGTGGGGGAGGCCGACGAGCAGCGGCTGGCATGGATCATCGACCAGTCGGTGACGACGCTGGTCGTCGAGGACGGCGGTCACGTCGTCGCCTTCGTGATCGTGCTGGGGCCGGGAGCGGACTACGACTCGACGAACTATCGCTTCTTCGCGGACCGCTACGGCAGCTTCGCCTACATCGACCGCGTCGTCGTCGCTCCGTCCCACCAGCGGGGCGGCCTCGGGGCGCGCATGTACGACGAGGTCGAGAAGCGGGTGTCCGGCGAGGCGGCCGTCCTGACGGCCGAGGTCAACGTCACGCCCCCGAACCCGAACTCGCTGGCGTTCCATGCCGCGCGCGGCTTCGAGTCCGTCGGTGAACAGGACAGCCACGACGGCAAGCGCGTGCGGATGTTCCTCAAGGACCTGGGCTGACCGTCAGTACAGCCCGCCCGTGACCTCACCGGTCGTGACGTCCACGAGCAACACGCTGGTGTCCACGCGCAGCCACATCGTGTCGGCGCGCCACCACAGGACGTCGACCGTGGGCGCGAACCCGCCCTGGACCGGCAGCGTCGCCTCCGAGGCGACCTCGCCGGACGCCATGTCGAACGTGGTGAGTTCGACCGCCTGCTCGGCGAACGCCTGCAGCAGCGTGATCCCGCCGGTGGTCGGGAACGCCTGCCACATGCCGTCGTCGCGCACCGGCGTCGCCCAGCCCTCGGCGAACTGGCGTGCCTCGACCGGGTGCGACCAGGCGACGGTCCCCGTCGCGAGGTCGAGGCCCCACAGCTCCCACGAGCGGCTGCCTCGGGTGGACTCCGCGCCCACGACGAGGGTCTCGGCCGTCGCGAGGACCGGGATGAGGTCGTGGTCCTCGCTGGTGACCGCGGCCACGGTCTCCCCGGTGGCGAGGTCCACGACGATGGCGCGCTCGCGCCCCACGAGGTGGAGGCGACCTTCGGCGGCCAGCACGTGCTCCGGGTCGAGCTGCGCGGCGAACGGCAGGTCGACCGTCGTCTCCCACGCCGGCGACTCGGCGCCCGGGTCCCAGCGCTGGGCGCAGGGCGAGGTCGGGCTGTCCGACACGTGCACGAAGCTGCCGCCGCCGATCGGGACCAGCCAGTCGTAGGGGCCGACCACGTCGCGCCCACCGAAGACGGTGTCCGGGCACGAGACCGGGACCTGTTGGACGGTCGTGCCCTCGGCGGGGTCGAGGACGTGGAGCATCCGGACGTCGTCGGTCACGTCGAACACCGCCGGGCGACCGTCGACGTCGACGATCTGCCGCGGGGTCTCGGCCAGGGTGCGTTGCCACCGCACGGTGCCGTCATCGTCGAAGCCGGTGATGACGCCGTCGATCGTGAGCACCACGATGAGGTCGCCGAAGCGCTGCAGGCAGCCATGGCAGATGTGGTGCTGGACCTGGTCGCTCAGCCCGACCGACCACAGCTCGTGGCCGTCCGTCCGGTCCAGGGCGTGCAGGCGATCCTTGACGCCGAGGACGAACCGGTCCGGCTGCGCCAGCACCTCCATGTAGACGTCGGTCTCCTGCAGTGGGGCCCGCCACCGGATGCCCCCGTCCGCCTCGGCGTCGAGCAGGACCAGCAACGCCTCCACGTCAGGTGCAGGTCCGGCGGCGAGGACGTCCGGCGAGGTGTCGTCCTCGGCGACGACCAGGCGTGCCGCGGTGATGCCGTACAGGCCCGACGTGTTGTCGCCGGTGGGTGCCTCGCCGAACTCGGCGAGCGCGTCCCGGATCTCGTCGCTCACGTCCGGAACGGCCTGGTTCGAGGCGCTGGTGTCGACGCCGAGGAAGATGGCCGCGCCGGCGGCCACCACGACGGCCATGCCGACGATCGCCCCGAGCCGGCCGCCGCTGGTGCCGACGGGTTCGGTGACGACGATGCTGCCCCACGGTTCCTCGGGCTCGTCGTCGGCCTCCGGGGGCAGGTCGAGCTCGACCACCGTGCCGCAGAACGCGCACGTGCTGTAGCGGTCACCCTCGGCAGGGATGCTGAGCGGCCCCCCGCAACTCGTGCACTCGTGTTCGGTTCCCCGTGCCACCGGACGCTCCCTCGCGGACCGTCGGACTGTACTCGCGGCGACGGCGGCGAGGTGTGGTGGGGCGGCCCTCGGTGGGCCTGTTCATGCTGGCGTGACCGTCGTAGATTGGAATGGCCAACGTTGGACGAGTTGTCCCATGTCTGGAGTCGCTGAGGCCGAGGCCGAGGTCGCGACCTTCTGCCCGCTGTGCGTGTCCCGATGCGGCGCCACGGCGACGGTGGTGGACGGGACGTTCCGGCTCCGGCCCGATCCCTCGCACCCCACCGGGTCCGCCCTGTGCGTCAAGGGCAAGGCGGCCCCCGAGATCGCCGCGCATCGCGACCGGCTTCGTCACCCCATGCGGCGGACGACGCCGAAGGGATCCGTGGATCCCGGCTGGCAGCGGATCACCTGGGACGAGGCGCTGTCGGTGACCGCCGAGCGCCTGAACGACCTGGCCCGTGCCCACGGCGCCGAGTCGGTCGTGTTCGCGTCGGTGTCCCCGTCGACGTCGGCCATCGTCGACTCGGTCGACTGGATCCAGCGGCTGCGACGAGCGTTCGGCAGCCCCAACCTGTGTGCCTCGATGGAGCTCTGCGGCTGGGGCCGGTACCTCGCGCCGCTCTACACGTTCGGGGCGCCGGTTCCCGGCGAGTACATGCCCGACCTGGAGCGCGCCGAGTGCATCCTGTTCTGGGGCTACAACCCGTCGGTCTCGCGACTTGCCCACGCCACGGCGACGACGGCGGCCCTGCGGCGCGGGGCACGGCTGGTGGTCATCGACCCACGTCGAGCCGGGTTGG
>JBFJMP010000139.1:0-6522 GCA_041633895.1 Nitriliruptoraceae bacterium | reverse complement strand
CTTCACGGCCGGCGACCAACCCGCCACGACGATCGCCGCGCCCTCGGCCGCGGCGCGACCGTGCTCCTCGGCGGTGCGGACCGTGATGCCCTCGACCTGGGCGGTCAACAGCTCCGCCGGCAGGGGTGCGAGCAGGGCGACGGGGACGGGGCGCGGCAGCGCGGACGCGGTGGGCATCGGAGGTTCCTGCTCGAAGTGATGGAAACGAGGTGGGTCGCAACGCTAGGTTCGTCTGGCGAGATCGGCACGGGAGCCGTATGAGCGACACGACGAGCCAGCCGTCACCGGAGTCCTCGACGGAGCGTCCGACGGCGGCACCTCCGCCGCGGTCGCGGGTGACACTCCACGGGGCGGTGATCCGGTTCGCCGGCGACTCCGGCGACGGGATGCAGTTGACGGGGGACCGGTTCACGTCCCAGTCGGCGATCGCGGGCAACGACCTGTCGACGCTGCCGGACTACCCCGCCGAGATCCGGGCACCCGCCGGGACGTTGGCGGGCGTGTCCTCGTTCCAGCTCCACTTCTCGGACCAGGACATCCACACGCCCGGCGACGCGCCCGACGTGCTGGTCGCGATGAACCCGGCGGCGTTGATGAAGCACCTCGGGGCCGTCAAGCCCGGTGGCACCCTGATCGTCAACGTGGACGCCTTCACGGATCGCAACCTCACCAAGGCCGGGTACGCCGCCAACCCCCTCGAGGACGGGACCCTCACCGACTACCAGGTCCACGAGGTCCCGATCACGGACCTGACGCTGCGGGCCCTTGAGGACTTTCTCGACGACGGCCGACTGAACAAGAAGGAGGCCGAGCGGTCGAAGAACATGTTCGCGCTCGGCCTCGTCTCCTGGATGTTCTCGCGCCCCATGGACCCCACCGAGGAGTGGCTGGAGGGCAAGTTCGGATCCTCGCCGGACATCCTCGACGCGAACCTCCGCGCGCTGCGCGCAGGACATGCGTACGGCGAGACGACCGAGGCGTTCGTCTACACCTACGAGGTCGGGCCGGCGCCCCTGGCCGCGGGGCGCTACCGCAACATCACCGGCAACCAGGCGCTGACCTACGGGCTGATCGCGGCGTCCGTGCAGTCGGGCCTCGACATCTTCTACGGCTCGTACCCGATCACGCCCGCGTCCGACATCCTCCACGAACTGTCGCGCCAGAAGCACTTCGGCGTGCGCACCTTCCAGGCCGAGGACGAGATCGCCGCCATCGGCGCCTCGATCGGGGCAGCGTTCGGTGGGGCGTTGGCCGTCACCGGCACGTCCGGCCCCGGCATCGCCCTGAAGGGGGAGGCCATGGGCCTCGCGGTGGCCACCGAACTGCCGTTGGTCGTCATCAACGTCCAGCGCGGCGGACCGTCGACCGGCCTGCCGACCAAGACCGAGCAGTCCGACCTGCTGCAGGCGATGTTCTCCCGCAACGGCGAATCGCCGCTCGCGATCATCGCGCCCCAGTCGCCGTCGGACTGCTTCTACGCCGCCTTCGAGGCGGCTCGGATCGCGCTGACGTACCGGACACCCGTCATCGTCCTGTCGGACGGCTTCCTCGCGAACTCCTCCGAGCCGTGGCTGCTCCCGGACGTGTCCACGCTGCCGGAGATCCCCGTCGAGTTCACGACCGAGCCGAACCACCCCGACGGCTTCCTGCCACTGCTCCGTGACCCCGACACCATGGCGCGCCCCTGGGCCGTCCCCGGCACCCCGGGCCTGCAGCACCGCATCGGTGGACTCGAGAAGCACGAGGTGACCGGCAACATCAGCTACGAGCCCGAGAACCACCAGCGCCAGACCGAGATCCGCCGTGACCGCATCGAGGTGATCGCGGAGTCGTTGCCGCCGTTGGAGGTCAGTGATCCGGACGGCGATGCGACGGTGCTCGTCCTCGGATGGGGGTCCACGTACGGCCCGATCCGAGGGGCGGTCCACCAGGCGCGCGAGCGCGGGGCCAAGGTGGCTCGCGCGCACCTGCGCCACCTGTCGCCGTTGCCGCACGACCTCGGCGACGTCCTCGCGCGCTACGAGACCGTCCTGCTGCCCGAGAACAACCTGGGCCAACTGCGGATGCTGCTGCGAGCGAAGTACCTGAAGGACATCGTGGGCTACAACCGGGTGACCGGCCAGCCGTTCCGTGCGTCCGAACTGTGCGAGCAGATCCTGTCCCTGACGGCGGGCGCGACCGAGGAGGTCTCGGCATGACGGACGCCACGGCACCGACCCTGAAGAAGAAGGACTTCACGTCGGACCAGGAGGTCCGGTGGTGCCCGGGGTGCGGGGACTACGCGATCCTCGCGACCCTGCAGGGCCTGCTCCCGACGTTGGGATCGCGTCCCGAGTCGACGGTGTTCGTGTCGGGCATCGGGTGCTCCAGTCGCTTCCCGTACTACATGGACACGTACGGCATCCACTCCATCCACGGTCGAGCCCCGGCGATCGCGACCGGCCTGGCAACGTCCCGCCCCGACCTCGACGTGTGGGTCATCACCGGTGACGGCGACGCGCTGTCGATCGGCGGCAACCACCTCATCCACGCCCTGCGTCGCAACATCAACATCACGATCCTGCTGTTCAACAACGAGATCTACGGCCTGACGAAGGGGCAGTACTCGCCCACGTCGCCGCTCGGGTCGGTCCACAAGTCGACGCCGATGGGGTCGATCGACCGCCCGATGAACCCCGTCTCGCTGGCGCTGGGTGCCGAGGCCACGTTCGTCGCCCGCACCATCGACACCGACCGGGCCCACCTGACCGAGGTGCTGACGGCCGCCCACCAGCACCGCGGCGCCTCGTTCGTCGAGATCTACCAGAACTGCGTCGTGTTCAACGATGACGCCTTCCTCGCGATCACCGACCGCGATCAGAAGGTCGTCAACCAGATCCGCCTGACCCAGGGTGAGCCGATCACCTTCGGACCCGACCACGAACGGGCGGTCGTCGCGGACGCCGACGGGTCGATGCACATCCTCCCGACGACCGAGGCCGGGGATCGGGTCGTCATCCACGACGCGCACCGCGACGAGCCGACGACGGCGTTCGCCCTGTCGCGACTGTCACACAACCCGACGGGGCCGACGCCGCTGGGGATCTTCCGTGACGTCGAGCGGCCGGTGTACGACGACCTCCTGAACGCGCAGGTCGAACAGGCGCGCGCCACGCGCGGACCCGGCGACCTCCAGGCCCTGCTGGACGCCGGCAACGCGTGGGACGTCGTCGGCTGACAACGGGCGGGACGTGGCCTACCGCGTGGCCGCCTCGGCCCCCCGGATCGGCAGCAGCAGGTTGGACACGTAGACGACCTGTGCCGCCAGGGCGACCAGACCCGCCATCACGAGCCCAAGGGTGGTCGGCAGGGGGACGGCCGTCGGGAACACGGCGCCGGCGACCCAGGCCAACTGGAAGAGGGTCTCGGAGCGGGTGAAGGCCGCGCCCCGGCGGTTGGCCGGGACGTTGCGCTGCAGCAGGCCGTCGAAGGCCAGTTTGGCGGTGCCCCACGCGAATCCCGCCGCAGCCGCCAGCGCGGCGGCCGCCGGCAGGCCGAACCACTGCGCGGCGATGAACGCGGCGGCAGCCTCCATGGCCAGGCCCGCTACCACCATCGGTTCCTCGCGCAGGCGGCGTTCCAGCGGCGGCGAGGTCAGCGACGACAGCGCGAACCCGGCGGAGCCGGCACCCAGTACGAATCCGACGTCGAGGATCCCGCCGCCGAGGTCCTTGAACGCGAACGCCAACTGGAACAGCAGGAAGCCGTTGAGCAGGCGCACGACGGCCGTCGCGATCTGGGCGAGTCGGACCGGTCGGTCGAGGACGACGCGCACGCCGTGCGAGCGTGCTTCGACCTCGTCGATGTCGGGCAGGGGCGGGACCAGGCGTGCCGACAGGGCGGACACGCCGAAGGCAGCCGCCGCGATCACCAGGGCAGCCCGCCCGTCGAGGATCCAGACGAGGAACCCCCCGACCGGTGCGGCGGCGATCCCGCCCACGACGGAGATCGCCGCAAGGCGGGCGTTGGCGGCCACGAGCTCGC
Source organism: Nitriliruptoraceae bacterium (assembly GCA_041633895.1). GTDB lineage: Bacteria > Actinomycetota > Nitriliruptoria > Nitriliruptorales > Nitriliruptoraceae > JBFJMP01. The sequence goes on along the minus strand of JBFJMP010000139.1, from coordinate 2,499 downwards.
CCGGGTCCTCGATCGCGACGGGGAGCATGGCGTTGCGCGCGATGCCGTGGATGCGGCTGAGGACCATCAGGGCGAACGCGACGGGGAACAGCCACAGGCTGTCGATCAGGAACACGCCGAACAGGGCGACGCCGACACGCAGGGCGGACGAGCCCACGAGTGCGGTGCGCGTCGTGGACGGGTGTCGGTCGAGCATCCGACCGAGCACCGGACCGATGATGGTGAACGGGGCGACCGTCAGCAGCAGGTAGAGGACGACGTTGCCGCGGGCCTCGGTGGACGGGACCGAGAAGAACAACGTGCCGGCCAGCGCGAGGGCGACGTGCGTGTCGCCGAAGGTGGAGGCGACGTGGGCCACGGCGAGGTCGCGGAAGCCCATCCCGCTGCGGTTGAACAGGCCGGCGACCCGGCGTCCGGCGGCACGCCCCGCGGCGCGCGCGCGGCTGTCCGTCGGCAGCGACGCGCCGACGCTGTCGTCCGTGCGGGAACCTCGCGCCATCGTGACGTCACCGTAGCCCGAGCGGGCCGTCCTGCCGTGGTGTTCAGCACAGGCCGGTGCAGACCTCCGGCGGTGGGTCGACGGCGCCGCGGATGGCGTCCACGAGGGGGAGCAGCACGAGGGCGGCGACGATGCCGGTGACGACGAACATCGCGAACAGGCGCCCGATGACGACACCCGGCGGATCACCCGGCCGCGGTGCCGCGGACACGGACAGGAGGCCGCTGGCGCGGCCGCCGACGGCGATCATCCCGATCGCTCGCGCGATCCCGATCGTCACCTGGCCGAGCGTCGCGACACCCGCGGCGAGCTGGCCGACGACGAACACGCCCCGCGACAGCTGGCCGAGGGCGACGACGCCGACCGCGACCTGCCCGATCGCGATGATCCCCGTCGCGAACTGCCCGATGGCGATGACCCCGTGTGCCTCGATCCCCACGTCGAAGAACTTCATGCCCCGGCGACCCTCCGCCCTCGATCGCGCGGGTGGACCCCGTCGCATGGTCGGCAGGTTGCCGAATAGCCGGTCGGGTAGACCTGCACGTCGAGTCGGCGACCGCACCGCGCGCAGTGGCGGGGCGGGTCCAACGCGCGCCGACGCTCACACGCCTCGGCGCCGTCGTGCGCGTGTGGCCGCCCGCACATGTCGCAGTACGCGGCCACCTCGGTCACCTCAGAGCACGTCCTGGAGTGCACGCACCGGGACGTCGAGGTCACGGAGCATCTGCACGTCCTGCTGGGGGGTCTGACCGAGCGTGGTGAGGTAGTTGCCGATGATGAGCCCGTTGATGCCGCCGAGGATGCCGGCGGACTGCAGGTCCTGGAGGGCGACCTCGCGGCCCCCGGCGAGGCGGAGCAGGGTCCACGGCATGGCGAGGCGGAAGATCGCGATGGCGTGGAGTGCTTCACGCGGGGTCATCGGTTCCGCGTCCTCCAGTGGGGTGCCGGGGCGCGGGTTGAGGAAGTTGATCGGGGTCTCGGTCGGGTGGAACTCCGCGAGTTCCAGCGCGAGTTCGGCGCGCTGGCGCCGCGTCTCACCCATGCCGACGATCCCGCCGGTGCAGACCTCCATGCCGTGCTCGCGCACGAGGTCGAGGGTCTGCCAGCGCTCGTCCCACGTGTGGGTCGTCGCGATGGACGGGAAGAACGACCGGGCCGCCTCGAGGTTGTGGTTGTACTTGACGACCCCGGCGTCCGCGAGGCGCTGGGCCTGCTCGGCGGTGAGGATGCCGGCGGACACCGCGACGGACATCTCGGTGTGCTGGTGGACGGTCGCCGTCAGCGACAGGATGTTCTCCATGAGGCGCTCGTCGGGGCCGCGCACGGCGTAGACGATGCAGAACTCGGTGGCGCCCTCGGCCTGCGCCGAGCGGGCCGCCTCGAGCACCTCGGCCTCGGTCAGCAGGGGCTGCGGACGGACGGGCGAGTCGAACGCGGATGACTGCGAGCAGAAGGTGCAGTCCTCCGGGCAGCCACCGGTCTTGCCGGACACGATGGACTCCAGCGCGACCTCGTCCGAGGTCCAGAGGACGCGAACGCGGTGCGCGAGGTCGAGCAGCGCGTCGAGGACGGTCGCCTCGGGGGCGTCATCGGTGGGGAGGCTGGCGTCGATGTCCAGCTCCGCGACGGCGTGCACCAGGTCGCTGGTCAGCGGGGTGCGCTCGTCCAGCAGGAGGCGTTCACACGTGTCCAGCAGGGCGCGCGGGTCCGCGGCGAGGGCGCGGACGTCGTCCGGGTCGGGGGCCGACGGCAGGTCGATCGCGGTCACGGGTACTCCGGCGGGTGTGGTGGGCTCGTGCGGGGCGTCGTACGGGGCGCGGGGTGGTGTCAGCGTAGGTGGCAGGTCACCAGGTGGCGGGATCGGCGGTGCCGGCCAGGGCCGAGGTGAACCATGCCGGGGCGGCAGCCAGCGTCTCGGCGTGGGGCGCGGGGTTCGCGCCGAGGTCGGGGATGATCCCGACGAGCCGCCCGTCGGTCAGGCGCCGGAGTTCGGCGAGGTT
>JBFJMP010000138.1:0-6566 GCA_041633895.1 Nitriliruptoraceae bacterium | reverse complement strand
GCTCGCCGGTGGTGGCGGGATGCTCAAGGGCCTGGACGAGCGCCTCAAGCACGAGACGGGGATGCCCATCCACATCACCGACGACCCGTTGTCCTCGGTCGCGATCGGATCGGGCAAGTGCCTCGAGGAGTTCGAGGCACTGAAGAAGGTCCTGATCAGTTCGTCGCGCCACTGAGTCGCTGACGGAGGCGGGCGGTGTACAACCGACGTCGCGCCCGCGCGTTGCTGGCGATGCTCGTCGTCAGCGCGCTGGTCCTCGTGACCGTCGACTTCCGGTCCGACGGCACGGAGGGCGAAGGTCCACTTGGTGCGCTCCGGGGTCTGGCGTCGACCGTCCTCGGCCCCATCCAGGAGGGCCTGTCGACCCTGGTCAGCCCGATCGGGGACGGCATCAGCTCCTTCACGGGGTTGTTCGACGCGCGCGGTGAGAACCAGCAGCTCCGGGCCCAGCTCGAGAGCCTCGAGGAGCGCAACCTGTCCTACGAGGACGTCCTGCGCGAGGACGCCGAACTCCGGGCGCTGCTCGAGATGCGGGAGCGCAACGACTTCACGACCGTCGCCGCCCAGGTCATCGCGTCGGGTCCGTCCAACTTCGAGTGGACGATCACGCTGTCCGTGGGCTCCGACGCCGGCGTCCGCCGCGACATGCCCGTCGTGTCGGGCGACGGCCTCGTCGGCCGCGTGATCCAGACGACGCCCGACACGTCCCGCGTGCTGCTCGCCATCGACCCCAACTTCCGCGCGGCCACGCTGCACGGCGCATCCGGCGAGGCCGGCACGTTGCAGGGCGACGGCGGCTCGCCGATGATCTTCCGCCCGCTCGACCCCGAGATCGAACTGGACGTCGGCGACGAGATCGTGACGTCCAGCTACTCGAACGGCGTGTTCCCGGCAGGGATCCCCATCGGGACGGTGTCGTCGGCCGACCGTGACGCGGGCCTGCTGACGCGTGTCGTCGAGGTCCGGCCCTTCGTCGACTTCACCCGCCTCAACACCGTGCTCGTCGTCATCCACGCCCCGGAACGCGAGCTGCCCGGCCTCGAGATCGACCCGAACGAGCCGTTCACGCCGCCGGACGTCGACCCCAACGCGCCCCAGCTGCCGGACGCCCCGAGCGAGACGCCGACCGACGGGGCCAGCCCGGACGGGACCGAGCCGACCGACGAACCCACGACGAGTGCCGCGGGCGCCGGATGATCGTCCGTGTCGGCGTCATCGGACTGGTGCTCCTGACCGCGGCGGTGCTCCAGACGTCGCTGCTGCCCTTCCTGGCGTTGTCCGGGTTCCGCCCCGACCTGTTGCTGCTCATCACGATCGCGTTCGCGTTGACCGACGGCCTGCTGTCCGGGCTGCGCATCGCGTTCGTGGCCGGCGTGCTGACGGACCTGCTGCTCAGCGCGTCACCGGTCGGACTGACGGCACTGGTGTTCCTGGGCGTGGCCTACGCCGTCGGCACCGCGCGCCCCTACCTCGCCCCGGACTCCGGGACCGCGTCGATCCTGCTCGCCATCGGTGGCACCGCCATGGGGGTCGCCGGCTACGGGATGCTGGCCGCCATGCTCGCCGACGACCCGATCTCCCTGGGCCTGGTCGTGCAGGCGACGCTGGTGTCGGCGATCTACGCCGCGTTCCTGGCCCCGCTGGTCACGGCCATGGTGCGCGGCCTGTCCCGGCAGTTCCCCACCGAGCAGGGAGGCATCGCCTGATGTCCTCCGTACGCTGACCGTCGTGTCCGACTCCACCTCATCCTCCGCGGCCCTGCGGATCACCATGCTCACGGTCATCGTGACCGTGCTCCTCGTCGCGCTCTTCTCGCGCCTCTGGTTCCTGCAGGTGCTGGCCGGCGACCGCTACGCCGAACTGGCCCAGTCGAACGCCGTGCGGGTCGTGCTGACCGAGGCCCCGCGGGGCGACATCCTCGCCCGCGACGGCCAGGAGCTGGTCAAGAACCGCGTGGCGCACACGATCAGCGCCGACCGGACTCGGCTGCTGAACGCCATCGGGGAGCCGCGTGACGAGACCGCCGAGGCGGTGCTGGCCCGGCTCGTCGACCTGCTGGAGATCGACCAGGAGGAGCTGGTCCGGCGCATGACGTCGGTCCGCTACTCGCCCTTCCGACCGACCCCGATCGCGATCGACGTGGCACCCGAGGTCGTGTTCGCGGTCAGCGAGCACGCCGAACTGTTCCCGGGCGTCGTCGCCGAGCGCCTCCCGGTCCGCACCTACCCGCAGGGGGACCTCGCGGCGCACCTGATCGGCCACGTGGCCGAGATCGACGCCGACGAACTCGAGGACCCGTTCTTCGCGGACCTCGGCTATCGGGGCGGGGACCTCATCGGCAAGGCCGGACTGGAACGCACCTACGAGGAGTGGCTCCACGGCACCGAGGGCCTGCGCCAGCTCGAGGTCAACGCCTCGGGAACGGTGCTGGACCTGCTGCTCGAACGCGAGCCGATCCCGGGAGCGGACCTGGTCACGACCCTGGACCTCGACCTGCAGGCCGAGGTCGAACGCATCCTCGAGGAGGGCATCCTCGCGTCGCGCAACGAGATCCACGTCTCGTCGGGGCGCTCGCTGGCGTCGACCGGGGGCGCGGTGGTCGTGCTCGACCCGAACAACGGCGAGGTCCTGGCCATGGCCAGCTACCCGACGTTCGACCCACGCGAGTACGTCGGCGGCCTGTCCGAGGAGTACGCGCGCTACCTGTACCCGCAGGAGGGGGACCCGGACACGCACGCGCCGGCCATCAACCGCGCCATCGCGTCCGCCCAGCCCCCGGGATCGACGTGGAAGATCGTGTCGGGCCTCGCCGCCCTGCAGACCGGCCAGATCACCCCACAGTCGACGGTGCCGTGCCCGGCCACCTGGGGCTGGGGCAAGAACAACTGGAACGTCCGCAACGAGGGATCGATGGACCTCGCGACGGCGTTGATGCGATCGTGTGACACGTTCTTCTACGAGCTGTCGTTCAACCAGTGGCTGGTCGAGAACCGAGCCGACGACGCGGGCGAGGAGCCGGTCGAGGTCTACCAGGACCTGGCCCGTGCGATGGGCTTCGACGAGCCGCTGGGCATCGACGTCCCGGGTGAACGCGGCGGGACCGTGCCGGGGCGCGACTGGAAGCTCGACTACTGGGAGCGCACCAAGGACGACACCTGCGCGCGGGCCGAGACCGCTGCCGAGGGCACCTACGCCCGCCAGCTCTACAGCGAACTGTGCAACGAGGGCTTCGTGTGGCGCGGCGGCGACGCCGTGAACATGTCCATCGGGCAGGGCGACGTCCAGACGACGCCGCTCCAGATCGCCTCGGCGTACGCGACGGTCGCCAACGGTGGCACGGTGTGGTGGCCCCACCTCGGCCAGCAGCTGGTGGACAGCGACGGTGACGTCGTGCTCGAGATCGAGCCGCGAGTCCTGAACCAGATCGAGGCACCTGCCGAGCACTGGGCCGAACTGCGGCAGGGTCTGGAGGACGTCGTCATGGGTGCGCGTGGCACCGCGATCAGCCCCTTCGCCGGTTTCCCCCTCGACCAGATCCCGGTCGCGGGCAAGACGGGCACGGCCGAGGCCGGCTCCACCCAGGTCCCGTACTCGTGGTTCGCCGCCTACGCCCCGGCCGACGACCCGCAGTACGTCGTCGTGTCGCTCGTCGAGGAGGGCGGCGGCGGATCCCAGACCTCGGCACCCATCGTGCGCCGTGTCCTCGAGGCCGCCTTCGGCCTGCCCGTGCAGCCGTACGCCGCTGGCCCCGGCAACGTGCTCGACTGATGAGCGTGGACACCGGCTGGTACGGGAGTGACCGCTCGCAGCGGATGGCGCGCGAGCGGGTCCAGGCGCGCTGGCAGGACGCCTACGCCCCGGCACGTCACCTCGACCCCATCCTCGTCGTCACGGCCCTGCTGCTGACCGGCATCGGGCTGGCGATGATCTACAGCGCGACGTCGTTCCGGCTCGAGCTGAACAACACCGACGTCATGTTCTACGTGCGCAAGCAGCTGGTCGCGCTGGCGATCGGCGTCGTCGCGATGGTCGTGATGGCGGTGATGGACTACCGCTGGGCCCGGACCTACAGCCCGTTGATCTACGTGATGACGCTGGTCCTGCTGGTGGTCGTGCTGAGTCCGTTGGGGACCAACGTCAACGGCTCGCAGCGCTGGATCAACCTCGGCGGCTTCAACCTGCAGCCCTCCGAGGTGGGGAAGCTGGCGATCATCGTGACGCTCGCGGCCCTGCTGCACGAACAGAAGGGCGAACCGCGCTTCCCGATCGTGGTCGCTGCGGTCGCACTGGTCGTCGTCCCGATGGGGTTGGTGTTCCTCGAACCCGACCTCGGCACCTCGATCGTCTTCGTGTGGCTGACGTTCGTGCTGATGCTCGTCGGCGGGGTGAAGGGGCGCTACCTGCTCGGCCTGGCCGCCGCCGGGGTGGTGGCGACGGTGACGGCGTTCCGACTGGACTTCATCGAGGGTTACCAGGTCGAACGCCTGACGGCCTTCCTCGACGCGGGCAACTCGGAACTGGCCCAGACGTCGGCGTTCCACACGCAGCAGTCCCTGATCGCGATCGGCTCCGGCCAGTTCGTCGGCAAGGGCTACCTCCAGGGCACCCAGAACACCCTGTCCTACGTGCCCGAGAACCACACGGACTTCATCTTCACGATCGTGGGGGAGGAGTTCGGCTTCGTCGGGGCGGTCGTGGTGCTCTCGCTGTTCTGCGTGCTGATCTGGCGTGGGCTGCGGATCGCCATCCTGGCCAAGGACCTGTTCGGGACGCTGGTGGCCGCCGGTGTCGTCGGGTTGCTCGCCCTGCAGGTGTTCGTCAACGTCGGGATGACCATCGGGATCATGCCCGTCACGGGCATCGCGTTGCCCCTCGTCAGCTACGGCGGGACCTCGCTGATCATCTGGTTCGCCCTGATCGGGCTCCTGCTGAACATCCACATGCGGCGCTTCACCTGACGGGCTGCCCACGTTCTGTGGCTGGTCCCTGCTGATACCCTGCGCGCGGTGAGCCACACGGCGTGTCGGGCCGGTGACATGCTCGCCACGCTCCTGCTGCCGCGTCGTGTGCTGAACGCACCGCGCCGTGCGCGGACGACCCCAAGACGTTTCCGAGAGGCGCCATGCCGCCCACACCTGACCCCCAGACCCCGACCACCACGGCGACCCTCGACCGGGCCGCCATCCGTGGGGGTGTCGGGGCGCCGCCCCCGCCGTCCTACTGGTCGGCGATCGAGACCGTGCTCGCCTCGGTCCGCAAGCCCGCCCAGTACGTGGGGGGCGAGTACAACATGGCCGAGACCTCGTGGTCCGACGCCACGACCCGGTGGCTGCTCTGCTATCCGGACACGTACGAGGTCGGCCAGCCCAACCAGGGCATCCAGATCCTGTACGAACTGCTCAACGAGCGTGCGTCGTCCATGGCCGAGCGGGCCTACGCCCCGTGGCTGGACCTCGAGGAGGTCATGCGTGAGCGTGACATCCCGACGTTCTCGCTCGAACACCACCGACCGCTCTGGGCGTTCGACATCTTCGGCGTCACGCTGCCGCACGAACTCGGGCACACGAACCTGCTGAACCTGCTCGACCTCGGCGGGGTGCCGCGCCGGTCCGCGGACCGCACCGTGGACGACCCGATCGTGCTCGTCGGTGGCCACGCCGCGTTCAACCCCGAGCCGCTCGCGCCCTTCGTGGACGCCGTGGTCATGGGCGACGGTGAAGAGGCCGTGCTCGACATCGACGACGTGCTGCGGGCGTGGAAGTCGGACGACGACCGCACCCGGCACGACCTCCTCCGGCGACTCGCCGGCGTCGAGGGCGTCTACATCCCGGCCTTCTACGAGCCGCGCTACCTCGACGACGGCCGCCTGCGCCAGACGGTCGCGGTCGAGCCCGGCGTCCCGCCCCGCGTCCCGAAGCGGACCGTGCAGGACCTCGAGGACTTCCCGTACCCCCGCAAGCAGATCGTGCCCATGACCGAGACGGTGCACGAGCGCTTCTCGGTCGAGATCTTCCGCGGCTGCACGCGCGGGTGTCGGTTCTGCCAGGCCGGCATGATCACGCGCCCCGTCCGCGAGCGCACTCCCGAGACCGTCCACCGCCTCGTCACCGAGGGTGTCGCCGACACCGGCTTCGAGGAGGTCGGGCTGCTCAGCCTGTCCTCGGCCGACCACGCCGGCATCGGCGAGATCGCCCGGTCCCTCGCGGACGACTACGAGGGCACCACCACGTCGTTGTCGCTGCCGTCGACGCGCGTGGACGCGTTCAACGTCACGCTGTCCAACGAACTGGCCCGCAACGGCCGTCGCACCGGCCTGACGTTCGCACCCGAGGCGGGCTCCGAACGCATGCGCGCCGTCATCAACAAGATGGTGTCCGAGGAGGACATGCTGCGGACGGCCGAGGTCGCGTTCTCGAACGGTTGGCGCCACGTGAAGCTCTACTTCATGGTGGGCCTGCCGACCGAGACCGACGAGGACGTGGTCGCCATCGCCGACCTCACCATCAAGGTCTACGAGGTCGCGCGCAAGCACGGTCGCAAGAACAAGGTGACGGTGTCGGTCGGTG
>JBFJMP010000137.1:0-6568 GCA_041633895.1 Nitriliruptoraceae bacterium | reverse complement strand
CGACCAGCTCGCCCTCGCCCACGTCGTCTCCGAGCCCGACGTCGTCACCGACGCCGACCAGCTCCCCGACGTCGTCGCCCGAACCGACCCCGGGCGAGACCGCCGAGCCGACCGAAGCTGCGGCGGCCTGACATCAGCGCAGGCCCAACACCCCGGGGTTGCAGATCCCGGCCGGGTCGACGGCGCTGCGCATGGCCGCCAGCCCCGTGCGGAACACCTCCGGCGCCTGCTGCCCGTACCACGGGGCATGGTCCCGGCCGACGGCATGGTGGTGGGTGATCGTGCCGCCGGCGGCGAGGATCTCGTCGCTGACCGCGGCCTTGACCTCGTCCCACTGGGCGACGGGGTCTCCGGCCGCGGCGGGGGCGATGACGGTCCAGTACGGCGCGAACCCGTCGGGGTAGGCATGCGTCACACGCATCGACACGCTGCCGCCGCCGGTGAGGCGCGTCACGGACTCGGTGGCGGCCGCGGTCACCTGGGTGACGAAGTCGGCCTGGGCGTCCCAGGTGACCGCCGTCTCGAAGGTCTCGACGACCATCCCGAGCCGGATGAGCGCGTCGCGGAGGTAGGGGGCGCGCAGGAACGTCCGCCGCCAGGCGCCTCCGGCCCCCTCGCTGGTCCCGGTCAGGTCGCCGTCCACGACCCGCGGCCCGGTCGGGCAGGTGCCACCGTGGTCGGCCAGCAGCTCGAGGCAGCGATCGAGGTCCGCCGCCACCGGATGGTCGGCCGACTCGACGCCGAGGACCAGGACCGCGTGCGTCCCGTCCCCCGCCCCGGCCAACGCGGCCTCGACCGGATCGAGCACACGGCAGTTCGCGGGCTCGATGCCCGACTGGGCCAGCGCCCGCAGCCCCGCGAGCGCGGCCCCGACGTCCGTGAACACCACGTCCGCGTTGCCACGGAACGACGGCCGCGCCTGCACGCGCAGCCAGGCGTCCGTCACGACGCCCAGCGTCCCCTCAGAGCCCAGCAGCAGCCGATCGGGCGACGGCCCCGCACCGGACCCCGGCAGGCGTCGGCTGTCCCAGCGCCCCGCAGGGGTCTCGGCACCGATCGACTCCACCAGGTCGTCGATGTGGGTCAGGCGCGTGGCGTAGTGCCCGCCCGCGCGGGTGACGAGCCAGCCGCCGACCGTCGAGAACTCCCAGGACTGCGGGAAGTGGCGCAGGGTCAGGCCGTACGGGCGCAGTGCGTCCTCGACCGCCGGCCCGTACATGCCGGCCTGCACGTGTGCCGCACGCGAGACCGTGTCCACCTCGAGGACTCGGTCCAACGCCGTCAGGTCCACGCTCACGCACGGGACGTCCGGCGGGGTCACGCCCCCGACCACCGAGGTGCCACCACCGAACGGCACGATGGCGGTCCCGCTGGTGCTCGCCCAGTCGAGGATGCGCACGACGTCGTCCGCGCCCCGCGGCCGCAGCACCACGTCGGGCGGGGTCTCCACGACGCCCCGCAGGGCACGGGCCACGTCCCGGAACGACTGGCCGTGCCCGTGCCGCAGTCGCTCCGCGGGATCGAGGTCAGCGAGGTCGGCCAGGTCGTCCGGCACCCGGACGCGGGGCGCGGGCAGGGCCACGTCGGCAGGGTCTGGAGGGTTCAGAGGCGTGGCCGCACGGTCGAACTGCGCCGCCACCAGGGCCGTCAGGCCGTCGAGTTCCTCACCCCGGACGGCCTCCTCGACCGTGCCCCATCCCCACCACGAGCGCGTCATGCATCCACCTTCAGGTCGAGGTCGAGGTCCAGGTGCTCGGCGATCAGGGCGGTCATCCGCGCGGGCGCCTGTTCCGCGAAGCCGTGGGCGAGCCGGTCCAGCACCGCGAACCGCGCACCGGGGGTCGCCGCGGCGAGGTCGCGACTGGCTGCCGGCGCCACCACGCGATCCCGTGCCCCCGCCACGACCAGGGTCGGGCTCGAGATCCGACCGAGGACGTCGGTCGCGTCGTGGGACAGGGCGGCCCGGGTCAACGCCACGTGGCGGTCGACGAGGTGTGGACTCGCGGTGGGGCGGGTGACGCGCAGCAGCAGTCGCCGGCGCAGCAACTCGCTGCCGGTGTACGAGCATGCGTTGGCATCGGCGTAGAACGCCCGCCAACGACCGCGCTCGACGAGGTCCTGCCACCGGCCGAGCACGCGGCGGAACCCGTCGTCGGGTCGCGCCAGCGTCGCCGTCATGACGAGGTGGCTCACCAGGTCGGGGCGGGTGGCGGCCAGGTGTTGGGCGACCATGCCGCCCATCGAGTGGGCGGACACGACCACGGCATGGCCGACGACGTCCTCGATGAAGCGCGCGACGTCCTCGGCGAGCGTGGCGGTCGTCGCACCGTCCACGGGATGGCGGTGGCTCAGCGAGAGGATGCGGCACCCCGTTGCGTTCCCGGCCACGTCGCGCAGCAGCGCGATGGATCCGGGCTCCGACAACGGATGCAGTCCGTCGGACAGCCCCGGGATCGCCACCACGACCGGGCCGGGGCCGGTCCGGCCGCCCATGGCCACCCATGGCAGGTGACCACCGGGAACGTCGTAGTGCTGCAGGTCAGCCACGCCACTCCATCTCCACCGCGTGCGACGCGACGCTAGCCGCGAGGACGGACCGTCGTTGTGGGCGTTCGGGGGGCCGGGCCCGTACCGTTCCGGCATCCAGACGACGGGCACGTGGAGGTTGCAGTGTCAGACGACGGGGCCGCGTCGGTCACCCGACTGCTCGTGCTGGTCGTGGTCGGGCTCGGGGCGATCCTGGTGACCAGCTGGCTCGTCGAGGGTGCCCGCCCGGAACGCGTGACCGCGACCACCGCTGCCACTGCCGACGGCTACCGCCTGTGGGCCACGCGCGAGGACGGCTCGGCCGTGCGCTGGAACCACTGCGACACGATCGACTGGGTCATCAACCCCGAGCGTGCGCCCGACGGCGCCGCCGCGCTCGTCAGCGAGGCCTTCGCCAGGATCACGGCGGTGACGGGCCTGCAGTTCCGCCACCTCGGCACGACCGACGAGCGGCCCGAGACCAATCGGTCGACCATGCTGCCGGAGCGCTACGGCAGCACCGACTGGTCCCCCGTCCTGGTCGCGTGGACGTCACCGGATGGGACCACGCCCCTGCGTGACACCGACCAGGGCGTGGCCATCCCCGTCGCCGTCGACGGCGTGTTCGTCACGGGGCAGATCATCCTCAACGCCGACGTGTGGCTCGCGCCCGACTTCACAGCACGATCCCTGTCGTGGGGTGGGGCGCTGCTGCACGAGGCCGGCCACCTCGTCGGCCTCGACCACGTCGAGGACCGGACCCAGTTGATGCACGGCTTCACCGGATCGGGCGGCGTGGTGCTCGGCGCCGGCGACCTCGCCGGCCTCGCAGCCGTGGGTGTGGGTGCCGGTGACGGGTCGTGCCTGGACGCGGGCACCCCGCGGAGCGTCGACGTCGAGGTCCAGGGCCGACGCTGACCCAGCGGCGGCCGGACGATCGCGTCGGTGGGGCGAGCCCGAGGGTGAACCACGTCGCCGGCGGCTCCGAACCCGGGATGTGCAAGGATCCGACGTGACCGACCTGCCGATGTTCCCGCTGGGCAGCGTGCTCGTACCCGGCGCGCCCCTCCCCCTCCACGTGTTCGAACCGCGCTATCGCACCCTGGTCGAGCACGTGCTCGCCAGCGACGGCCGCTTCGGCGTCGTGCTGATCGAACGTGGCCACGAGGTTGGCGGGGGCGACGTCCGCATGGACGTCGGCACGGTCGCCCGGATCCTCCGCAGCGAGCAGCTCGAGGACGGGCGCTGGCTCATCGTGGCCGTGGGCACCGAACGCATCCGTGTCCGGGAGTGGCTCCCTGACGACCCGTATCCCCGTGCCGACGTCGAACCATGGCCGGACGACGAGGTCGACGTCCCGCCGGACCTGGTGGCAGACGTCGCGACCCGGCTCGTCCGGGTACACGCGCTGGGCAGCGAACTGGGCCTGCCGCCGGTGGGCGTGGACCTGTCGCCGGACCCGTGGGAGGCGTCCCACCAGGCCGTTGCCTACGCACCGATCGGGCCACTGGATGCCCACGAGCTGCTGGCGGCCCCGGACGCCCGCACGCGCCTGGAACGGCTCCGCACCCGCCTCGACGACGAGATCGACGTGCGCCGCCGCCAACTCGCCACGGAGCAGTGAGGCGAACCCCCGTCAGCGCTAGTGTCGACGCCCGCCGTCGCTGGTGACCCCGTGAAGATCCGCACCATCCGCCCTGACGACCACGACCGCGTGGGCGCCCTCACCGTCGACGCCTACGACGCCGTCGGCCCGTTCGACGCCCCCTATCGCCGCTTCCTCCGGGACCCGGGCCAGTGGGTCAGCGGGGCCACCAGCGTGTTCGTGGCCGCCGACATCGATGACATCCCCATCGGTTCCGTCGCCTTCGTGCTCCCTGGCGACCGCGAGTTCGAGGGCACCACGCCCCCGGCCGGCGACGCTGGCTTCCGGTTCCTCGCCGTCGACGTCCGCGCCCAGGGTTCAGGCGCGGGGGCGGCGCTGGTGGCCCGCTGCGTCGATGCCGCCCGCGAGCACGGTTGTCGCCGGCTCGCCATCCACTCGATGTCCTTCATGACGCGCGCGCACGAGCTGTACCTGCGACGCGGCTTCGTCCGGCGCCCCGACCTCGACGTGACGTTCCCGTCAGGGATCGGCATCGCCTTCACCCTGGACCTGACCGACGACGCCGCGGACGCGTTCCCCGCCCCCGGTCCGGTGATCACGCCCCCGCCGTGGTTCGGTGATGCCTGGGGGCTCGACGTCGACCGCCCCGACGACGCAGCCACGGCGACACCCTGCTGACGCCGTAGGCTCGCCACATGTGTGGTCGCTTCGTGTCCGTGTCGACCCCCGAACAGCTCGCCGAGGCGTTCGGGGTCGACGAGATCCGCACCGACGCCAAGGGTGAGCGGTACAACGTCGCGCCGACCCTCGACGTCTACAGCGTCATCGAGCGCGAGGGACACCGTCGGCTCGGCACGCTGCGGTGGGGGTTCGTCCCGCACTGGGCGAAGGCGCTCAAGGGGCGCGCGCCGATCAACGCCCGCGTCGAGACCGTGGCGACCTCGCGGATGTTCGCGCCCTCGTTCGAGCGGCGCCGGTGCCTGCTGCCCGCAGACGGCTTCTACGAGTGGCAGGAGCGCGAGTCGTCGACCCGCAAGCAGCCGTGGTTCATCCACGACCCTGACCACAAACCACTGGCGTTCGCCGGGATCTGGTCGTCGTGGCGCGATCCCGCGGCGGGCGAGGACGCGGAGCCGGTCTGGACGTGCGCGATCCTGACGACCGCCGCGGGCGGCCGCATGGTCGACCTGCACGACCGGATGCCGGTGATCCTGCCCGAGCGCCTGTGGGCCGACTGGTTGTCCCCGGACCTGACGGACGTGCCGCACCTGCAGGAGGTCGTCGCCGCGGCGGGTGTGCCCGACCTCGTCGCCCACACGATCACGGATCGGGTCAACAACGTCCGCAACGACGGCGCGGACCTCCTCGCCCCGGGCACCGTCGACTGAGGCGATGGGTCAGGCCGCGATCGTCGCGGCGACCTGTCGGGCGGACGCGACGCACGGGCTGATCCCGATCCCGTCGTAGGCGGCCCCCGCCACGTGCAGGCCCGGCGGCAGCGCACCCCGGATGCGGTCGACGCGGGCACGATGGCCGACCTCGTACTGCGGCATGGCATCCAGCCACGGGGTGACCAGGCTGGCCTCGGCGGGCGCGGAGATGCCCGTGGCCCACCGGATCTCGGCGTCGACCCGGGCGACGAGGTCATCGGGGTCGAGGTCGCGCCAGCGGTGGTCGTCGACCCGTCCGACGCTGGCCCGGATGACCAGACGGTCGTCCACGGCGCGGTGTGGCCACTTGCGGGTCACCCACGTGGAGGCCTTGACGAGACGGCCCGCGGTGCGCGGGACCAGCATCCCGGAACCCGGCGGCAGTTCGGACGCCGCGGCGGGCCCGTACACCAACGTGATCACGCCAACGCTCGCGTAGGTGATGCCGTCGAGGTCTGCGGCTGCGGCGGGCGCGACCGGCGCAACCAGTCCAGCGGCGACATGGGCGGGCACGGCGAGCAGCACCACGTCGACGTCGTGGGTCGCCCCCGTGTCGTCCTCGACGCTCCACCCGCCGCCCGTCGGAGCGAGGGCGCGAACGCCCACGCCGAGGCGCACCCGTTCCCCGAGGTCGTCGGCAAGGCGTTCCGGCAGGCTCGCGAGGCCACCACGCAGGGACTGGAAGACCGGCCCGGTCCCCGTCGTACGGCGTCGGCGCAGGCCGACCAGCAGGCTGCGGTCCTCCCGCGCCGACGTGCCGATCAGGGGCGCGGTCGAGTCCACGGACAACCGATCCGGTCGGCCGGCGTACACGCCGCCGAGCAGCGGTTCCACCAGGGCATCGACGACCCCCGCCCCGAAGCGCTCAGCCACCACGTCGGCGACCGAGCGGTCCCCCGGCCGGGACCGGAACGGCACCAACGGTTCGAGGGCGGCACGGGCCACCTGCGTCGGCGACAGGACGCCCGATCGGACCAACGCGATCGGGTCGGTCGGGGCGCCGAGG
>JBFJMP010000136.1:0-6608 GCA_041633895.1 Nitriliruptoraceae bacterium | reverse complement strand
TACCTGCACCGCAAGCCCAAGGCGCTGTCGGGCGGGCAGCGGCAGCGGGTCGCGATGGGCCGGGCGATCGTGCGGTCACCGCAGGCGTTCCTGATGGACGAGCCCCTGTCCAACCTGGACGCGAAGCTGCGGGTGCAGATGCGCGCCGAGATCGCCGCGATCCAGAAGCGACTCGGCGTCACGACCGTCTACGTGACGCACGACCAGGTCGAGGCGATGACGATGGGCGACCGCGTCGCGGTGCTCAAGCAGGGCGTACTGCAGCAGGTCGACGCCCCGCAGCGGCTCTACGACCACCCGGACAACCTCTTCGTCGCCGGGTTCATCGGCTCGCCCGCCATGAACCTCGGACGCGTCACGGTCGGCGGCACCGCTGCGCGTCCGACCCTGGACCTCGGTGACGGCCAGGCGTTGGAGGTGCCGGACGCCGCGCTGGCCGCCTACCCGGGACTGGCCGATCGGATCGGCACGCAGGTCGCGGTCGGCATGCGTCCGGAGCACTTCACCCGCCACGTCGACGGCGTCGGTGACGGCGCCGTGTGGAGCGACCTGACCGTCACGCTCGTGGAGATGCTGGGCGCCGAGATGCTCGTGCACCTCGACACCGCCGTACCGCCGATCCTGTCCGAGGACCTGCGAGCCGCCATGGACGACGACGAGGCCTTCGCCGCCAAGGAACGCCACGCCGCTGCTGGCCGCCAGAAGTTCGTCGCGCGCTTCGACCCCGGCCACCCGCCCCAGATCGGGGAGACGATCACGGTCGGCTTCCGCACCGAGCACCTGCACGTCTTCGACCTGGACACCGGCGCCGCCCTGCGCTGAGCGACACGCGTCGACCGCACGCGACCCCACCCACCCCGAGTGGGTTGACGACACATCACCATCTGGTTAAGTTCAGGCACTAAATTTAGTGCTTGGGAGAAATCGGGTGTCTGCACTGGTCCCAGAGGCCGAGCGGAGTCGGGCTGCCGTCCTGCGCGCAATCGCGCTGGAGGGCCCCATCTCCCGGTCCGCGATCGCCGGCCAGCTGGCGGTGTCGGCCGCGACCGTGACGGCGATCACCCGTGACCTCATCGACGCGGGTCTGGTGGAGATGTCGGGCAAGGCCCCGGCCTCTGGTCGGCGCGGCCGCCCATCCGAGTTGCTGTCCGTCGTCCCGGATGCCGTGGCCCTGCTGGGTGTCAAGGTCATGCACGACCACGTGATCTGGGTGCAGGCCGACCTGCGCGGTGAGGTCGCCGCCGGTGGGGTCGTCCCCTTCGACCCCACCGGCGCCGACCCGGCCGACCGCCTCGGCGACCTGCTGGCCGACGTCGTCGCCGGGGTCGAGACCACCTGGCTGGGCGTCGGCGTCGGCGTGCCGGGCACGGTCGCCACCGGCAACCGCGGAGGTGAGCAGGGGCGGGTGACCTCGCCGATGTTCGGCTGGGACGAGGTGCCGCTGGGCGCTCGACTCACGGCCCGGCTGGCGCTGCCGGTCGTGGTCGACAACGACGTCAACACGCTGGCGGTTGCCGAGCACCTCTACGGCCGCGGCCGCGACGTCGACGACTTCCTCACCGTCACCCTCGGCCGAGGTGTCGGCCTCGGGATCTTCCTCGACGGGGCGCTGCGCCGGGGTGGCCGGGGCGGTGCGGGCGAACTCGGCCACACCCGCGCGGTGGTCGACGGACCGGACTGCGAGTGCGGCCGCAGGGGGTGCCTCGAGGCCGTGGCCTCCGACCCGGCTCTGGTGCGCCGCGCTCGTGAGGACGGCCTGATCGCGACCACCGACGGCATCGACGAACTGGTTGCCCTCGCGGCGGACTTGGCCGCGGCCCGTGATCTCTTCGCGGAGGCCGGACGTCACATCGGCTCCGCGGTGGCGGACCTCGTCAACCTGCTCGCCCCCGAACTGGTCGTCCTGTCCGGCGAGGGCATCGCGGCCTGGGACCACATCCGCCCCGGCTTCGACGAGGCGTTCGCGGCGGGCGTCCTGGACGTCCACCTCGCGACCGATGTCGTCGTCGACCCGTGGGACGACCAGGACTGGGCACGCGGTGCCGCCGCACTCGTCCTGCGCTCGGTCCTGGCCCCCGCTCCGGACGGCGACAGCCCCGAGACCGCCATCCGCTACCGCCTGCACGCCATCGGCGCCGAGGCCAGCGCGTGATCGTCGGCGACCAGGGCATGAAGAAGGCCGGCATCATCGCCGCCTTCCTGCTGCCCTCGCTGCTGCCGCTCGCCGCGTTCACGCTGGGCCCGATGGCGGCCTCGTTCGGGATCAGCTTCCTCGACTGGAACCTGCTGACCTCGCCCGACTGGATCGGTCTCGACAACTACCGCGAACTGCTGGGCGACGAGGACTTCTGGGCCGCCGTGCGGCACACCTTCCAGTTCCTCGGGATGTACCTGCCGCTGGTGTTCGTCGGCGGGATGGGCCTCGCGCTCGCCCTGAACAAGGGCGTCCGGGCGATCGGCTTCTTCCGCGCCCTGTACTTCATGCCGGTCGTCAGCTCGTGGGTCGTCGTCGCCCTGATGTGGAAGTGGCTGCTGAACCCCCGCAGCGGAATGGTCAACGCGGCGCTCGGCGCGATCGGCATCGACGGGCCGGGCTGGTGGACCGACCCGTCGTGGGCAATGCCGGCCGTGGTGCTCGCCTCCGCGTGGAAGGACCTCGGCTTCGTGATGGTCATCTTCCTCGCGGGCCTGCAGGCGATCCCCGAGGACTACTACGAGGCCGCCCTCGTCGACGGCGCCGGCTGGTGGGCGCGGTTCCGCCACGTGACGTTGCCGCTGCTGTCGCCGGCGAGCTTCTTCGTGCTGACGATCAGCCTCATCAACGGCTTCCAGGTCTTCGACCAGGTGTTCGTCATGACCGGCGGCGGGCCGGCCGGCTCGACCACGGTCGTCGTGGAGCAGATCTACACGAACGCCTTCCGCTACTCGCGGATGGGCTACGCCGCGGCCATGAGCTGGGTGCTGTTCCTGATCGTGATCACCGTCACGGCGGTGCAGTTCCGGGCACAGGACCGGTGGGTGCACTATGCGTGACGGACTGAACCAGCGCGTGCGCCGGCGCCGCCGGATCGAGCACGGCGCCCGAACGGCGGCCATCGCGCTCGGGGCGCTGGTCATGCTGTTCCCGTTCGCGTGGATGGTGGCGACGTCGCTGACCACCGACACGCAGTTGTTCGCGACCCCGCCCCGCCTCGTCCCGGACCCGATCGACCCGTCGTCCTACACGCGCGTCGCCGAGACGTTCCCGCTGTGGCGCTGGGTGGCCAACTCGGTCGGCGTCGCCGTGGTCTCGACGTTCCTGCAGGTGCTGACCAGCGCCATGGCGGCCTACGTGTTCGCGCGCTTCGAGTTCCGCGGGCAGCGGGCGCTGTTCGTGCTCTACCTCGCCACCCTGATGGTCCCGCTGCAGGTGCTGATCGTCCCGCTGTTCATCGAGGTCTCGCGCCTCGGACTGCAGGACACCTACACGGCACTGCTGCTGCCGCTCATCGCGTCGCCGTTCGGCGTGTTCCTGCTGCGCCAGTTCTTCCTCGGCCTGCCGCGCGAGATCGAGGAGGCCGCCCGCATCGACGGCGCCGGGCACTGGCAGACGTTCACGCGGATCGTCCTGCCGATGTCGAAGCCCGCGCTGGCCACGCTGACCGTCTTCGCGTTCATGGCCGCGTGGAACAGCTTCCTCTGGCCGCTCGTGGCCATCAACTCCGAGTCGCTGATGACGCTGCCCCTGGGGCTGTCCCAACTCCACGGTCGCTACACGACCGAGTGGAACCTCGTGATGGCCGGATCGACCGTCTCGGTCATCCCCATCGTCGCGCTCTACCTGTTCGCCCAGAAGTACGTCATCCAGGGCGTCGCCCTGTCCGGCGTCAAGGGGTGACACGCCGGGCTCGACGCCCGGCGACGCCCTCCATCAGACCATGCACGAAAGGGAGAGAAATGATCACCACCATGCGCACCGGGAGGCGGGTGGCTGCCGTACTGGCCGCCGCGCTTCTCGTCACGGCCTGCGGGTCGTCCGACGACGGGTCCACCGCGGATCCGTCCGAGGCGTCCACGGACGAGTCGTCCGAGCCCACCGCCTCCGGTGAGGACGTCACGCTGACGTACTTCACCTTCTCGGCGGCCCCCGACCACCTCGAGGACCTCGACACGATCGTGTCGGCCTTCGAGGCCGAGAACCCGAACGTCACCATCGACGTCCAGACGGCCTCCTACGACGACTACTTCACGCAGCTGCAGACGCGTGTCGCCGGCGGCGACGCCCCCGACACGTTCGAACTCAACTACGAGAACTTCGTCACCTACGCCGAGGCGGGCACGCTGCTCGACCTGACGGCTGCCGCCGGTGACACGCTCGATCCGTCCGTCTTCTACCCGCGCGCCTACGAGGTGTTCGCGCAGGACGGCACCCAGTACGGCCTGCCCGAGACGTTCTCGAACGTCGTCCTCTTCTACAACAAGGAGCTGTTCGACGCGGCCGGCCTCGACTACCCGACGGCTGACTGGACGTGGGAGGACGAGCAGGCTGCGGCCGAGGCCCTGACCGACGCCGACGCCGGCGTGTGGGGCACCTTCCAGCCGGTGTCGTTCTTCGAGTACTTCAAGGTGCTCGCCCAGAACGGCGGCGACTTCTTCACCGAGGACGGCTCGGACGTCGCGTTCGACACCCCCGAGGGCGTCGAGGCGGCCGAGTGGTTGCTGAACAAGGTCGGCACGATCATGCCGACCGAGGCCGACATGGGTGGTCAGGACGACGCCACGATGTTCAAGTCGGGCCAGCTCGCGATGTGGCACAACGGCATCTGGCAGTTCGCCGGCATGGCGGACGCCCCGTTCGAGTGGGACATCGTCGTCGAGCCGGGCAACACCGAGGACGCCTCGCACTTCTTCGCCAACGCGGTCGTCGCCTCGTCGGGCACCGACCACCCGGCGGAGGCCACCGCCTGGCTGCAGTTCATGGCCGCGTCCGAGACCGCTGTCCAGACGCGCCTCGCCAGTGACTGGGAGCTGCCGGCCGTCGCCGACACGTCCCTGTTCGACAGCTGGCTCGAGGTGACCCCGCCGGCCAACCGCAAGGCCGTCTTCGACTCGCTCGACGCCGTCGTCGTGCCCCCGGTGATCGCCGAGCAGGCCCGCCTGCAGGACGCGGTCGACAGCGCCCTCGAGCAGGCACGCCTCGGCCAGATCGACGCGGCGACCGCGATCGCCCAGGCCGCTGCGGACATCCGCGAACTGCTCAGCTGAGCCAACCCGACAGGCAGCACTCGTGACCCAGGTCTCCTCCCGACTCGACCAGCTCGTGGCACGCAGCCTCGAGCTGATCGAGACCACCCAGGCCGCCACCGGCGCCTGGGTGGCCGGTCCGTCCTTCCCCACCTACCACTACTCGTGGTTCCGTGACGGCGCGTTCATCGCGGATGCGATGAGCCGTCACGGACGTGTCGGCAGCGCCGACGCGTTCCACGGGTGGGCGGCAGGGATCGTGGCGGCCCGGCGGGAGCAGATCGCGAGGCTGGTGGAGCGTGGTCGAGCCGGGGAGGACGTCCCCGCGACCGACCACCTCCACACCCGCTACACCGTCGACGGCCGCGAGGCCGACGGCTTCTGGGAGAACTTCCAGCTCGACGGCTACGGCACCTGGCTGTGGGCCCTGCGCCGACACCAGGAACGCCACCACGACGGCGACCTCGTCCACGCGGTCGAGGTCGCCGCCACCGTCGACTACCTCGCGGCGTTCTGGCACGAGCCCTCCTACGACTGGTGGGAGGAACACCTCGAGCACCGGCACACTTCCACGCTCGCGTCGATCTGGTCCGGGATGGACGCGGTCGGCGGCTGGCTCGCCATGCCGGTCGAGGTGCGTGAGCCGGCGATCCGCACGGCCGAGCGCATCCGCCACCTGCTCGACACCGAGGCCGTCCGCGACGGTGCCCTGACCAAGTGGCTCGGCAGCGACCAGGTCGACGGCAGCCTCGTTGCCTGCTTCACCCCGTTCGACCTCTACCCCGTCGACCATCCGATCACGCGGGCGACGGTCGCTCGCGTCGATGCCGAGCTGGCCCCGGCGGGCGTGTATCGCTACCTCGACGACGTCTACTACGGCGGCGGCCAGTGGGTCCTGCTGGCCGCGTTCCTGGGCTGGCACCACGCACGCGCCGGCAACCGCGGCCGCGCCGAGGAACTCCTCGCGTGGATCGTCGACCAGGCCGATCCCAACGGCGACCTGCCCGAACAGGTCGCCCAGGACATGCTGCACCCCGAGCACCTCGAACGCTGGGAGCAGCGCTGGGGGCCGAGCGCCAAGCCGCTGCTGTGGTCGCACGCGATGCTGCTCGACCTCGTCGACGAGCTCGGACGCGACATCCCGAGCGCGCCGGAGGCTGGCCGATGATCCGCCACACGCCGGCGGGGCGCGGCCACGCCTACCGCCCCAGCCTCGACCAGCGCGTTCCGACGATCGTGCGCGACGGCGAGCCCGTCGAGATCCGCGCGTTGGTCCCCGACGACGTGACCGAGGCGTGGCTCGAGGTCGCCGTCGACGGCCAGGTCACGCGCGTCCGGGCCGCGCGACCACTGCCTGACGCGGCCACCTCCGCCGCTGCTGGCGC
>JBFJMP010000135.1:0-6610 GCA_041633895.1 Nitriliruptoraceae bacterium | reverse complement strand
GGCGCTCGGCTGGCCATCTGGGCCGGCAACGCGGTGGTCACCACCGCACGCACCGACCGCGAGCCGCGGCCCGCCTGGGAACAGGCGGCCGACCACCTTCGCACCGGGGGTCGCATCTGGCTCGCACCCGAGGGTGGGGCCCACAGCGGCCTCGAGCTCCTGGCGCCGCGCTCGGGTGCCGTGCGCATGGCCCACGCCGCCAGCGTCCCGGTCCAGCCCCTCGGCATCCGGTGGCGCGACGGCCACGCCGGCCCCGACCTGCGCCGGTGGCGGCCGTGGCGACGCCCGACCGTCGACCTCGTGTGGGGCGCGGCCGTCACGACCACCGGTGACGTCGCCCAGGACAACGACACGATGATGGCGCGCCTCGCGGCCGCCAGCGGCGTCGCGTGGGCGCCGGACCCTGCCCCCGCCCCGGCCCTGACCGCAGTCGCCTGACCCACATGCCAGACTGCAGACATGGACGACGCCATGCTCGAACGCTCATCGGCCCAGCGCCTGCATGACGAGGCCATGCGTGTCCTGCAGCGCTTCGGACTCGTCATCGCCGTGTGGTGCACCGTCCTCGCAGGCACCGCCCCCACCGTGGACGCGCGCGCGACCCTCTGGACCGGCATCGGCCTGCTGTGGGCCTGGGCGCTCGCCTCCCAGGCCATCCCGGTCGGCTACCTGTGGTGGTCCGGTTGGCTGCTCGCCGCCTCGGGCATCGAACTGCTCGGCCCGCTGGCCGGAACGGACGGGTGGTCCGTGGCCGGCGGGGCGTCGTTCCTCGCGCTGGCGTCCGTCGCACTCAGTGGCCGCCGGACGTGGGTCGCCCTCACCATCGTGTTCCTGTCGCTGGTTGCCCTCGCGCGCGGCGTCGTGGCCCCCGACTGGAACGTGGGCGGCGGCATCGGGACGATGCTCATCTACGCCTTCGGTGGCCTGACCCTGACGTGGTTGGCCGAGGCGGTGCGTCGCGCCATGGACGACCGCGACGAACTGCAGCAGCGACTCGCGGAGGCCGAGACGCTGACCGCCCGCGCCCACGAACGGGCCGAGTCGGCCGCGCGCCTGCACGACACCGTGTTGCAGGACCTCACCGCGATCACCCGCGCCGACGGACTCGACGACGTGCGCCGCCACGCCGGCCGCGCGGCCAACCAGTTGCGACGCTTCCTGCGCTCACCCGACGTGGCCGGCACCTCGTTCCGCAACGCCCTCGAGGCCGCCGCCACAAGCGCAGCCGACGGGATCGAGATCAGCGTCGGCGTGGTCGGCGACCTCGCCCTGGGCGACCGGGAACGACTGGTCGTCGACGCCGTCGCCGAAGCCGTGCGCAACGCCGCGGAGCACGCCACACCACCCATCCGGGTGTTCGCCGAGACGCCGACGACCGGCGAGGTCGTCGTGTGGGTCAGCGACCGCGGCGACGGCTTCGACCCCGACGAGGTGGACCCGGACCGCCTCGGCGTGCGCGAGTCGATCGTCGGACGGATGGAACGGGCCGGCGGCACGGCGTCGCTGCGGTCCTCGGCTGACGGCACCGAGTGGGAGCTGCGGCTGCCCGCGCCGCTCGACGACCACGCCTGACGACGAACGAGGCCGCCACCTGGGAGAAGGTGGCGGCCTCCGCGGCCCGGAGGTCGATCCGGTCGCGACGGTGTCCGACGTCAGGCGGCGTCGCGGGGCTCCACGATCACCGCGGTCAGCATCCCGAACATCGTGCCGTCCGAGCGCTTCACGTGGCTGAGGATGTGGCAGTGCCAGACCCACGTCCCGACGTTGTCCATCTCGTAGACCACGGTCAGGCGCTCACCCGGCGCGACGTTGAACGTGTCGCCCTGGTAGCGCGCGCCCTCGGGCAGCAGGTAGCCATCCTTGGCGATGACCGTCCCACGCTGGTTGTGCAGGTGCATCGGGTGGGCCATCTGGCCTTCGTTGGCGTAGTGCACGACCACGCGGTCACCCTCGGTGTAGACGTAGGGCGTGGTCGCGGGGAACGACTTGCCGTTCAGCGAGAAGCCGATGTTCCCGGCGTCGTTGAGGATCATGACCTCCTCGGCGACGACGTTGTCGAAGCCGCTGAGCGCCGCCCAGTCACCGATGATCATCGCGCCGAACAGGCCGTTGGGGACCTGGTGGAGGCTCATGTGGTGGCTGTGGTAGGTGACCACGGCCTCCTCGGTGGCGTCGAAGGTGTAGTCCATCTGCTCGCCGGTCCCGATCGGGTCCTGGCTGATGTAGGTCACGCCGTCGATCGAGAAGTCGTGGTCCTTGAGCCCGTGGGGGTGCAGGGACGTGCCCTCGTGGTCGAGGTCGTTGATCACACGGATGGTCACGCGGTCACCGACGGCGACGTTCATCGTCGGCCCGGGGACCATGCCGTTGTAGCCGACCGCGTCGACGATCCGACCCGGTTCGACCTCCCACTGGACCTCGTCGACGGTGAGCTCGAACAGCTTGGTGCCGTCCTCGAGGATCGTGGGCTCCAGCGGGGCGGCACCGATGCCGGCCGTCTCCGCGGGGAAGGCGCCGATCGAGCCGGCCATGGCGGCTTCCATCTCGGCCTGCATGGCTGCGGGGTTGGCGCTGCCGGACATGGCCTCGTCGCCCATGTCACCGTGGTCCATGGCGTCGTCGGCTGCCGCGTCGGCGGCGCCCACGGTCAGCGTGTTGACCATGCCGGCCTGTTCGTGACCGGAGATCGTGCAGTAGACGGTGTAGGTGCCGGGCGTGAGCGAGGACAGGTCCAGGGTCGCGGATGCGCCGGGACCGAGGTCAGCGGTGGTCAGACCGGCGTCGCGCACGGCGAGGTTGTGGTCGACCGCCCCGGTGTTGACGACGTCCAGCGAGCCGCCTGCGGCGACCGTGAGGCCGTCCGGGCCGATCGCGAACTCGGAGAGCTCGACGGACACGGCCTCGGCCGGCGCGGCCAGGCCGTCACCGGTCACGGCGACGCCGCCGCCGCTGGTGTTGTTGTTGGCGGCCAACGCCGCACCGAGGGCGAGGATGGCCAGGAACAGGGCGAGGACGGCGGCACCAACGGCCGCCATGGACGCACCCGTCATCGTGGGCGTGGCCGTGTCGGGATCGGACATGTGAACGTCTCCAGCGAGTGGGAGGCCCCCACCGCGGATCGGTTCGGGCCGTTGCTGCAAGACAACGGCATCGGCCGATCGGACGGCAGTGCCGGCCTACCCGGGCCAGGGGGGCCACAGGTCCCGAGTTCGAGGACCCAACGGCCCCCCGGGCCGTCGCGTGCTCAGATCGCGAGGACGTCGCCCGCCGGGTCGCGCACCTCGACCTCGTCGAAGGTCGCCCACAGGTCGAACTCGAGGTCGCCGGAGGCCAGCGCGAGGTGGAGTTGATGGCGCAGGCCGTCGCCGGTCTTGGCCTCACCGCGCATGGAGAGGAGGTCCCCGAGGCCGTCGAGGTCGGGGCGCGCGTCCGGGAGGGGGTCGTCGCTGGGCGTCGGTCCGTCCAGCGTCGCGACCACGTCGGCCAACTGCTCCTCGGTGAAGCGCAGGACCGTCACCCCCTCGGGGCCGCGCTCGCGCAGCGCGGCGGCGACGTTGCCGACCGGGTGGAGCACGACCTGGAGGCGGCGGTCCGTGGCGTCGGGGCGCGGGTGCACCGCGGCCGGCGGTTCGACCGTGACGGCGAGCACGCGGAACTTGATGTCGATCTCGGCGCCCCACACGGGGCCGGACCGCAGCAGGTCCCGCACGCGGCCTCGCATCGTGTCGTCCATGTCCCACCTTCCCGGCGCGACGGTAGCCGAGCCGGCCCGGGCGCTAATCTGACGACCCGTCAGATCCTGTCAGATGCTGTCGATGGCCGAGGTCGCCCCATGCCCCACTCCCAGGCTCCGCTCGCCGGCGTTCGCGTGGTCGAACTGTCGATCGCCGGGCCAGCCGGCACGACCACACACCTCGCCGACCTCGGCGCCGAGGTCATCAAGGTCGAGCCGCCGGCGGGCGACTACATCCGGCAGATGACCTGGCCCATCATCGAGGGCACGTCGCTGATGCACCTGCACCTCAACCGCGGCAAGCAGTCGATCACCCTCGACCTGCGGACCGAGGCTGGCCAGGAGGTCTTCCGACGCCTCGCCGACTCGGCGGACGTCGTCTTCGAGGCGATGCGCCCCGGCGCGCTGGCGCGGCGCGGCCTGGGGTTCGAGGAGTTGCGGCGCACCAACCCCAGGCTCGTGTTCGCCTCGTTGTCGGGCTACGGCGCGACCGGTCCGTACACCTCGATGCCCAGCCACGGCATCGCCTACGACACGTGGGCGGGGATCGTCGATCCCGCGACCGACGAGGACGGGTTCACCTACATCCCCGAGCACGTGTCCATCGGGATGTACGCCGCCCCGATGCTGATGGCGACCTCGATCCTCGCCGCCGTGATCCGTGCCCGCGAGACCGGCGAGGGCTGCTTCCTCGAGGCCGGCCAGTCCGATGCGGCCGCATTCTTCGACTGGTACCGGTCCGAGACGTGGATGGCCTACGAACGCCCCGAGGACGAGGTGACCGGCAACCCCAGCGACGACTTCGTGCGCCGCGCCCCCGGCACGGCGGGGATGCGGGAGGGCGTTCGCTACCAGATCTACGCCAGCGCCGACGGGCACGTCCTGTTCATGGCGTCCGAGCAGGCGTTCTGGAAGAACTTCGCCGAGGGCATCGGACGCCCGGACCTGTTCGAGCGCTGGCCCGGCTCCACCTACGCCGACCACGCCCGCGGCAATCGGGAACTGCAGGCCGAGTTGCGGGACATCTTCCGCACGCGGACCTCGGCCGAGTGGCTGGCGTTCGCCGACGAGGTGAACACGCCGATCGCGCCGGTGAACTCCCCGCAGACCATCGTGGACGACCCCCAGTTCCGGGACCGCTTCGACGTCCTCCCCCATGCCGAGCACGGCGCCGACATGCTGGCCTTCCCGGTGAAGTTCGGTGACGAGGCCCTGCCGACTCCCGGCCTGGCACCCGCCGTCGGGGAGCACACGGCGGCGGTCCTCGGCGACCTCGGCCTCGACGAGGCGACGGTCGCCGACCTACGCGAGCGGGGTGCCTTCGGCGGCTGACCCTGCCGCGTCACGGTCGAGCCCGTACCCCAGCAGCCCCCATGCGACGAGCATGAGGAACCCCAGCGCCAGCGGCGCCACCGCGGGTGACCAGCGGTCGGGGACCGCGTCGACCAGGAGTCCCGCCGGGGCATCCGGCCACGCCATGCGGTTCGCGACGTGCGCCAGCACGGACCACGTCTGGACCGCGCCCGCGCCGGCGACGAGCGCCCAGGTCGTCCATCGACGCACCGCCGGGTCGAGCCGGCCGGACACCACCCATGACGCGCTCGCGATGGCCACTGCCGCGAGCGGTTGGCTGTACCGACCCTGCCACTCGATCCCGATGTCGCCCACGGCCTGCAGCACGCCGACGAACGGCAACCCGAACACGGCCGCGAGGGCGAGGCCGAGGCCAAGGCGCTGGCGCGAGCGCCCGACGGCCACGGCACCGAGCACGCCCACGCCCGCGACGACCACCCACAGCGTGCGGACGAGGTCGGGTGGGAACCCGACGGCGTTCCACACCATCTGGTCGAGGATGGCCGGCGTGAGCCGGACCACCTTCCCGATGACGTCGCCGGTCGACAGGTCCGGTGCCGGGGTGCCCGCCAGCGCCCCGGACGGATCGCGCCACACGTACCACCCGACGGCGAACACGAACGCGGCCCCGAGCCACGCCCCGACCGCGCGCACCCGCCGGTCCCGCAGGCCCGCGACGAGCACCCGGTGGTCAGCGACCAGCGCGGCCACCGCGACGGCGAGGAGCACGAAGGCCGGACCCAGCGGACGCGCGAGCAGCAGGCCCGTGCCCCCCAGCGCCAGCGCCACCACGACATCCGCAGCGGCGCGATCGTCCGGGCTGCGGTCACCGAGGGCGAGCAGGCCGAGGGTCAGCGTGGCGGCGCTCGCGATCTCCCACCCACTCGGGTTGACCAACGCCCCGAGGTAGAGCGCGTAGGGCGTCACGGCCAGGGCGATCAGGGCATGTCGCCGGCGACGTGCCGCGACGACCAGCCCCGCAGCCAGCGTGAGTCCCGTGAGCACGGCCGACAGCACGCGCGCCCCACCGATGCCCACGACCGGGTCGGCCGCCCGCAGCGGCGCTCCGACGGCGAGGTAGTAGGCCGGCGGGTAACGCCCGGCGCGTGTCGTCGCCGCAGCCATGCCCGCCTTGGCCTCCAGGGCCAACACGCAGCCCTCGCGCGTCGGGTTGTTCGTCCAGAAGCAGCGATACCGGGCGGCGAGGTCCGCGTACGCCGCGGGGACCTCGACGTCGGATTCGGTCGAGCGGAAGTCGCCGTTGGCCTCGACGTGGTCCTCGGGCGCGAACTGCCCCTGCCACAGCGCGGCGGCCCACACGACGTGCTGGCGCCCGTCCGGCGTACCGGCGAGGGGGATCGCCACCGTCCACACGCCGTAGGCGAGGACCGCCCCGACGACCAGGGCCAGCAGGCGTGATGCCGGCATCAGGCCGAGGCCCCGTCCCGGTCCAGTCGTGGCAACAGCAGGCGCACCTCGGTCCCGCCACCGGGCGCATCGGCCACCTCGATCGAGCCGCCGCAG
>JBFJMP010000134.1:0-6621 GCA_041633895.1 Nitriliruptoraceae bacterium | reverse complement strand
GATCGGGCCGGTGACGAGCGAGGCGGTCTCGGACCACGACTGGCACGTCGACATCGAACCGGACGAACATCGCAACGGTGCGCTCGTGCGCGCCGTCGTGGCAGCCGTCAGGCGCTGATGCCGGCCTTCGCGAGGAAGCGTTCACGGTCCACGAGCACGCGACGGTGCCGGATCTTGGCCACGACCTCGTCGCCGTCACGGATGGTGACGGCGAACTCGAGGCGGCGACCGTGGTGGCCCATCAGCGTCGCGGAAGCCTCGACCTCGCTGCCGATCGAGGTGGGGGACATGTGCTCGATCTCGGCCCACGTCCCGACCGAGGTCTGGCCCTCCTCGAGGTCGTCGCAGATCGCGTCGACGCAGGCACCCTCGGCCAGGGCGAGCAGCGCGGGGGTTCCGAGCACGGGGACGTCACCGCTGCCGAGTCGATCGGCGCAGTGACGTTCATCCACGACGAGATGGCGAGACTCGCGGAGTCCCGGATCGCAGCTGCCCATGTTGTCCTCAGGTGACGAAGGCGTTCCAACGGACCACTGTATGCCACGTCGGCGTCACTGCCGGCAACTCAAGCCTCGTGGTCCTGATGGTCTGACGTCGTGAACCGGTCGTCGGTTCGCGCCGGGGACCGGTGGCTGGCACCCTGTGCGTCTGCCACGCGCCCCGCCGGCGCGGTCTCCTCATCCGACAAGGTCCAACCGGTGAACGCCCCTGCCGTCGTGCTCGCGCTCGTACTCGGTGAGACCGCCGTTGGTGGCCTCGCGCTGCTGTGGTTCGGTCCCACGTGGGGCAAGGTCCGGCACGGCTACGAGATCCTGCTGTCCTCGACCCTGGCGCTGATGGCCTGGGGTGCCTGGGCAGCCCTCAACGGACCGCTCGGGGACCTGATCGCGGCTGGGGGTGACCCGGCCGCGCCCGCGCCGTGGGCATCCCGTGGCCTGGCGGCCACGGCCGTGCTCGCCGCGCTGGCCGCGGTCGCGCTCGTCGCGAAGCTGCCGCCCGTCCTGGGACGCATCCTCGGGATCGCCTCGACCGTCGTCGGGATCCTGTCGTTCGTGCCGCTCGCACAGGTCCGCACGGCGATCGAGGGCTCGAACCTCGCGATCGGCGTGCTGGAACTGCTGCTCGGGGCGTTCCTGCTGGGCGCCATCTGGGACGGGATGATCCTCGGCCACTGGTACCTCGTCGAACGTCGACTCAGCAACCAGTACATGGTGTGGATGGCCTGGATGAACGTGGCCGCCGTCGTCGCGGGCGTCATCGCGGTCGGCCTGTCCGCGACCAACCCCGAGCCGTGCGTGGGCCTGACGGGCGCGGACCTCGACGTGTGCGCCTTCTCGTTCTCGCCCCTGCTCGGTGTGGGCTCGATGACGCTGATGATCGGCTTCGGCGTGCTCGCGATCATCGCGGTCATCGCCTACTTCAACGTCCGCCTCGCCCGCGAGGGCGGGCGCTCGATCCAGGCGTCGACGGGCATGTTCTACCTCGCCGTCATCCTCGCCCCGGCGGCCGAGTTCGCCACGAAGATCCGCTTCTTCTGAGCCACCTGCGAGGTGTGCGGGGCGTCAACCCGCCAGGGCGCCCGCGAAGATCTGCCATGCCAACGCGGTCTTCGAGACCAGCGACAGGACCTGGTAGGTCTTCTCGCCGACGAGGTAGTCGGCCCAGCGACCCTGTCCGCGGTACTGCAGCCACTGCACCA
Source organism: Nitriliruptoraceae bacterium (assembly GCA_041633895.1). Lineage (GTDB taxonomy): Bacteria > Actinomycetota > Nitriliruptoria > Nitriliruptorales > Nitriliruptoraceae > JBFJMP01. Next base: position 4,922 of record JBFJMP010000134.1, on the reverse strand, counting down.
CCGCGAACGAGTTGAAGAAGACGAACAGGCTGACGAGGATCCCCCACACGAACCCGGGGACGTTGCCCGCGCCGCCGCCGGCGAACGTGCTGACCGCGATCGCGACCCAGGGGACGATGCCGGCGATCGACCCGAACGTGAACGGCGCCCACCACGTGGTCTCGCGCTCCGGGGGGTTGACCATCTCCATGATCCAACCGAACAGGATCATCGCGACGTTGGCGCCGGCGATCCCGATCAGGGCGGCGACGTCGGTGATGATGTTGAGGCCCGCGACCAGCAGGATCATCAGCGTCGACGACAGCGCGTACTCGACCCAGCGGAAGCGGTTGCGACCGTGCTCGAGTTCGCGGATGTAGGCGGCGTAGCCCGGTCCGGCCACGATCCCGTGGAAGAGTGCCGACAGCAGGGCGAAGGCTGCCGTGCCCCACGCGAGCGAGTACTCGAACAGGACGGTGGTGTTCGCCGGGTCGAGGGCGGCTCCGGGCGGGTGGTCCGCGACGTAGTTGGTCACCGGCAGCGAGAAGTCGCTGGCCAACGCGACCATCACCAGTGCGGACGCCGCGTGCAGGACCGTCATCACGACGTTCCAGCGGCGCAGGTTCCGGGCCTTGTCGTCGGACACCACGATCATCGACTGCTCCTCGTTGTCGGGATTGTTCGGGTCCGGCCCCGGCCGTGGATCAGTCGCCGTCGGGGTCGTCGCCAAGGCGTGCCAGGAGCAGGCCGTCGTCGATCGGCAGGACCGTCGCCTCGGCCCACGGGTCGGCGGCGACGGCCTCCAGGATCGCGGACGGACCGTCGGCGCTGGCCATGACCCGACGCGCGATCAACATCCCACCCGGGGACAGGAGGCGTTCGACCTGCGTGATCAGGCGGACGTCGGTCGTCGCATTGGCCTGGAGCAGCACCAGGTCGTACTGGCCGTCGGACAGGCGCGTCGCGACCTCGCCCGGGTTGCCGAGGATCGATCGGACGCGGTCGTCGATCCCGACCTCGTCGAAGGCCGCGGTGGCCAGGCCGTGGATGTGCGTGTCGCCCTCGATCGAGGTCAGGACGCCGCGGGCGTCCATGCCGCGCAGCAACCAGGTCGCGGTGACCCCGCCGGCGGTACCGACCTCGACGGCGTGACGCACGCGGCGGGCACCCGCGAGCAGTGACAGGAGGGCGCCGACCTCCGGTGGGGGCGGCGTCGTGACCTGCTCGGCGCGGTTGCGCACGGCGGCCAGGGGTGCGTCCTCGGGTGCCGCGAGGCGGCGGACGACGGCCAACTGCTCGGCATCCACGTCAGGCTCCTGATCTGGGCTTGGCGTCGAAACGGTAGCGGTCGGGGGAACCTCGGCGGGGTACGACGCGTTGACACCACGACGGACCACGCGCGGCGACGAACGACCACCGGAGGACATCCATGGCCGGGGCTACCCTCGGAACGACGGCGACCACGTCGCCGTCCACCCGTTCCCGGCCCACCCTGTCCCCCGACCAGAGTGCCGACCAGAGTGCCGACCAGAGCCCCGACGTGACCGACGACCGCGAGCACACCCCCGCGGATCCCGCAGGCCCCGACCAGGATCCCCGCGCCAGCGCGCGCACGGACGCCGTCGCGCCCGCGGACCTGCCGCCCGTGGACCCCGTGCCGTCGTTCGATGAGGTGGCCACGCGCTACGGCAACCAGGTGTACTCGATGGCCTATCGCCTCACCGGCGACGAGGACGAGGCACGCGACCTCGCGCAGGACGTGTTCGTGCGCGTCTACCGCAACCTCGACAAGTACGAGCCGGGGACGTTCTCCGGGTGGCTGTACCGCGTCACCAAGAACCTCTTCCTCGACGGCGTTCGTCGTCGCCGCCGCTTCCGGATGGAGGCGTTGCCGGACGAGGACTGGAAGCAGCCGGTCGACCCGGACGCGGGGCCGGCCGAACGCCTCGAACAGGGCTTGCTGCGGGGCGACATCGAACAGGCCATCCTCACGCTGCCCCCGACCTTCCGCGCGGCCGTGGTCATGTGTGACGTGCAGGGCCTCACGTACGACGAGATCGCGGCGGCCACCGGCTGGCCTCTCGGCACCGTTCGTTCGCGCATCCACCGTGGGCGCCGCCTGCTGCGAGATGCACTGACCGTGGATGCCGACGATGCGTGAGCGCGGACACCCCGACGACCTGCTCTCGGCCTTCCTCGACGACGAACTCGGTGAGGCCGACGCCCTCGCCGTGGCACGCCACGTGGACGCCTGTCCCGCCTGCCTCCGGGACCTCGAGGAGCTGCGCGAGGCGCGCACCGCCCTGCGGTCACTGCCGGATCTCGTCGTCCCGGCGGCCATGCTCGACGCGGTCCCCGTGGCTGCCGCCCGAGCGGGTCGTGCCGACGCGCGCCGCCGTGCGCTTGCCGTCGCCTCGGCGGGTGTCGGTGGACTGCTCGTCGCCGCGTTCGTGCTCGGGGGTTCGACGCCGGGCGAGGTCGTCCCGCCGGTCGACGCGGTCGTGATCGACCACGTCGTGCGCAGCGGCGGCGGCCCGATGATCCAGCCCGTGACGTTCCAGCGCTGATGGACACGCCACCGTTCGCGCTGCCGCGCACCTGGTTGCTGTCGGCCGTGGTCGCCAGCGCGACCCTGGGCCTCGTCGCGGTGGGCCAGCCCGTGCGTGCACAGGCGGCGGCCGAGGCGACCGCGGGCCCCGAGCTGTCCCCGGTGTCGGGCTACGACGTGGTGACGGTCCTCGAGCGGGCGATGCACGCGACGGACGACCTCAGCTACACCGCCGACATGGTCATCGTGGCGCTGGCGGAGGACGGACCGCAGGTCACCGACCTGACCGTCCACCGGTCGCGCGACGGCCACCTGCAGGTGGGGCGGTCCGAGGCGTGGTTGCTGGACGTCGACGGTGCCTCCACGGTGTTCCACGACGGTGCCGGCGACCCCCTGCAGTTCGGCCAGGTCAACGCGCTGCCCTTCGCGATGTACTCGGCCATCCAGGCCTACGACGTGACCATCGACGGTGCTGCGCACCTGGACACCGGGCCCAGCCTGGCCGTGGCGTTCCGGCGTGACGGGCGCCTGCGCGAGCGCCTCTACGTCGACGCCGCCACGGACCTGGTCGTCCGGCGCGAGACCTACGGGATGGACGGCACGCCCGATCGGGTGGTCGCCCTGACCGCGATCGACGCCAGCCGCGCCGACGAGGCAGACCTCGGGGCGCCCATGGCGCTCGCGACGGAACCCAGCGTCCGGGCCCCGACGGCCGCGCGGCGCCACGTGGATCGCGACGAGATCGACGCCGCCGCCGGCGACGCGTACGAGGTGCCGATGACGTTGCCCGACGGCTTCGACCTGCGAGCGGGCTTCGTCATCGAGGAGTTCGATGCGCTGCAGCTGGTCTTCAGCGACGGCCTCTACACGCTGTCCGTCTACGACCAGCCGGGGCGGGTGGACACGTCGTCGCTGCACGGAGCCGTGGTCCAGCACGTGGATGGCATGGTCATCCACCGGTGGCCGGGTGCCGAACCCGAGCGCATGGTCTGGTCCGGCGCGGGCCACACCTTCACCGCCGTTTCCGACGCGCCGTCCGACGTGGTGCTCCACGCCGTGTCGGTCCTGCCACACGAGTCGCCACCATCGATCGGACAGCGCCTGATGCGCGGGTTCGGACGCATCGGTGACACCCTGTGGCCATTCTGAGGAGGTAGTTCCATGGCACGTGATCGCGATGAGTGGCTGCGCCGTTGGCCGGCGAGCCCTCGCCCCGACGACGTCTTCGCCTCCGATGAGGTCGGTGTGGCCGGCGTGATGGCGTCGGTCACGGACACCTCACCGCACGCGGCGGCCCCCGTCGGCGATCGCGGCGGTGCCGTCGCCACGCAGGCTCCGGTCCTGCCGGGCTGGTCCGTGGACGACGACGCGCCCGGCTCGCCCGCCGGATCGATCCGACCACCGGATGCCGCACCCGTCGAGCCGGCCGGTCCGGAGCGTCCCCGTGGCCCCCTCAGCCTGATCGCCGTGGCGCTGATCGCCTCCCTGTTCGGTGGCGCGATCGGCACGGCGGTGACCCTCGCCGCGACCGGTGACGACGCGGTGGCCACCGTGGACGGCACGGACCCGGGCCCGCAGGTCAACGCGCCGACCGTGGACCTGGGCGACTTCGAGGGGACCAACGTCGTGTCCGCCGTGGCGGCGGCGGTCACCCCGTCGGTCGTGCGCATCGACATCCTCGCGGACGGCGCCAACGGCGTCGCCCAGGAGGTCGGCCTCGGCTCGGGTGTGATCTACCGCTCCGACGGCTACGTCATCACCAACAACCACGTCGTCGAGAGCGCCGACAACCTCGTCGTGAAGCTCGCGGACGGGCAGGAGTTCGACGCCGAGATCGTGGGCACGGATCCCCTGAACGACCTCGCGGTGCTGCGCATCCAGGCGACCGGGCTGCCCGCGGTCAACATCCGTGAGGATGCCCCGATCGTCGGCGAGACGGCCATCGCGATCGGCTCGCCCTTCGGCCTCGACGCGTCCGTGACCGCCGGTGTCATCTCGGCGGTCGGACGCGACATCCAGGTCCCGGACGGCGCGACGGTGTCCGTCATCTCGGCGGTCATCCAGACGGACGCGGCCATCAACCCGGGGAACTCGGGTGGGGCGCTCGTGGACGCCCAGGGGCGCCTGCTCGGCGTCAACTCGGCGATCCTGACCACCACCGGCGGGTCGCAGGGCGTCGGCTTCGCCATCCCCGTGGCCCAGGCCGTGATCAGTGCTGAGCAGCTCATCGAGACCGGGGTGGTGCGTCACGCCTTCCTCGGCGTCAGCGGTGACGACGTGACGCGCGAGGTCGCCGACCGCTTCGGGCTCGACGAGCCCAAGGGGGCGCTGCTCGGATCGATCGAGCCGGGTACGGGCGCCGCCGAGGCCGGCCTGCAGGCCGACGACATCATCG
>JBFJMP010000133.1:0-6644 GCA_041633895.1 Nitriliruptoraceae bacterium | reverse complement strand
GCCAGGCGCGGGTCGAGGCGCAGGACGGTGCGCTCCTGCATCTCGCCCTTCGCGTCGGGAGCCTGCTCGACCGTGTACGCGTCGATGTGGAAGGCGAGCGTGGCGCGGGTCGCCCCGGCGGCCGGCTCGATGACGTACGGCGTGTACCGACGGTTGTTCGGCTGGTCGAGGTAGTCCAGCTTCTCGCCGGACGCCTCGCTGTGTGCCTTCAGGTCGAAGTCGGTGCGGTTGGCGATGCCCTCGAGCTCGGACCACCCGAGCGAGCTGTCCGCGAAGTAGTACTCGACGTCGACGGTGCGCTTGGCGTAGTGGCTGAGTTCGTCGTCGCGGTGCTCGCGGATCCGCAGGTTCTCGGGGCGGATGCCGAGGTCCGTGTACCAGGACAGGCGCTCGTCGATCCAGTACTGGTGCCACTCCTCGTCCTTCATCTCCCCTTCGGGGTCGACGAAGTACTCCATCTCCATCTGCTCGAACTCGCGCGTCCGGAAGATGAAGTTGCCCGGCGTGATCTCGTTGCGGAACGACTTGCCCATCTGGGCGATGCCGAACGGCGGCTTCTTGCGGGCGGCGCGCTGGATGATCGAGAAGTCGACGAACATCCCCTGGGCGGTCTCGGGGCGCATCCACACGATCGAGCTGTGATCGTCCTTCACCGGACCCGACCAGCTCTGGAACATGAGGTTGAAGTTCTTGGCCTCGCCGAACTCCTGCTTGCCGCAGTCCGGGCACGTGAGCACACCCGCCGCGGTCTCGTCGCCGAACTGGGCTTCGCGCAGGTGGTCCTCGCGGTGGCGCTTGTGGCAGTTGCCGCACTCGACCAGGGGGTCCGCGAAGTTCGCGAGGTGGCCGCTGGCCTCCCACACCTCGGTCGGGCCGAGGATGGCCTGCTCCATGCCGACGACCTCGTCACGCATCTGGACCATCGAACGCCACCACTGGCGCTTGACGTTCTCCTTGAGCTCGACCCCGAGCGGGCCGTAGTCCCAGGTCGAGCGCACGCCGCCGTAGATCTCGGCCGTCGGGAACACGATCCCGCGACGCTTGCAGAGCTCCACGATCGTGGCGAGCTCGGTCGTGTTGGATGGCGTGGGTGCAGCGGTCATTGCGGAACTCCTCGAGCGCCGGTGCTGGCAGGGATCTGCGCGGCGCCGAGGCTACCCGTCGGCGCGCCCGGTCCTGGACCGGCGCATCAGTGGCGCGCCGGGGCGGGGCGCCGTCCAGCCGAAGCGCAACGCCCCCAGGCGCATCCCGAACACCGCCGCGGCGACCACGATGCTCGCGATGGACATCGGCAGGTCGGTGCGGGCAACCAGCACGATGGCCACGCATCCGATCGCGGCAGGGATCGAGTACAGGACGCTGTCGGCCCGGAAGACCACGGGATCGTCACCGGCGAGCGTGTCCCGGATGACGCCACCACCCGTGGCGGAGATGACCCCCAGCAGCACGGCGCCGATCTCGGGCACGCCGAACGCGAGCGCCTTGAGCGTGCCCGTCACGCAGAACAGGCCGAGTCCCGCGGCGTCGAACACGAGCACCGGCACACGCAGGCGTCGCTCGGCCACGCCGTGGGCGACGAACGTCACGGCGGCAGCCACGAGGGGGACGACCAGGTACGGCGCGTCGCGCACGGCCAGCGGTGGCAGGTCACCGAGCAGCACGTCGCGGATGATGCCGCCGCCGAGCGCCGTCACGAGCCCCAATGCCACCAGCCCCACGACGTCGTAGCGCTTGCGCACCGCCAGCAGCCCCCCCGAGACGGCGAAGACGAACACCCCGACGAGGTCGAGGGTGCGCGCGACGTCGGCGTCCCAGCCGGTGAGGGTCTCCACGGCGCCGACGGTAGCGTTGTCCGTTCTCCCCCTGCGTCCCACCGCACCCCCGTGATCGGACCCACCCGTGTCGTTCCTGTCCGACCTGACCACGGTCACCCATGTCGGCGACGGCGTGTACCGCGCCGACGCCGACGGCCGTGCGGCCATCCCCGGCAACCGCCTCAACGGCGGCTACCTGCTGGAACTGGGCGCACGCGCGTTGCAGGACGCCTGTGGCAACCCCCACCCGGTCACGGTGACCGGCCACTTCCTCAACAGCGCCAGCGCCGGCGAGGTGACGATCGCGACCGAGGTCCTGCGCCGCGGCCGCCACACGACGGGGCGCGCCACGCTGTCCAACGACGCCGGCGACGTCGTCCTCGCCGTCACCGGCACCTACGGCGACCTCGACAACCCGCCCGGCGACTCCAAGCAGCTCGCCGAGCCCCCGCCGCTCCCGGATGTGGACGCGTGCTTCGAATGGCCGGTGGACGGGCGGCCGGACGACCCGGACCGCGAGCCCGACGTCATGAGCATGTTCCGCCACCGCCTCGACAGGGCGAGCTTCGGCTGGGCGCGCGGCAACCCATCGGGCCAGCCGCTGGTGCAGGCGTGGGCGCGACCTGCGTCGGGCGGCTGGGACCCGCTCGACCTCATGACGCTCGTCGACGTCTACCCGCCCCCGATCTTCTCGACCGGGATCGACTTCACATGGGTCCCGACCCTGGAGCTGACCGTCCAACTGCGCGGGCTGCCCGAGGGCGACGAGTGGCTCGCCTGCCGCTTCGAGACGCGCCAACTGACCGGCGGCTACCTCGAGGAGGACGGCGAGATCCGGACCGCGGACGGTCGCCTCATCGCCATCAGCCGGCAACTCGCGCTCATCCCGCGCAGTCGCGGCTGAAGCACCCCACGACCACCCCGCCGATCCATAGGCTCGGCGGCACGCCACCGACCTGTCAACGAGGCTTCCGTGAGCACCGTCGATCCCGCCGATCGCTCCATCTACACCCGCACGCTCGGCATCGAGCACGACCCGTTGCAGGGACCGCGACGTGACGTCGACGAGCGCGGACGGGAGGTGGCCCCGGACCTGCTCGCCCTCATGGGCGACACGCCGTTGGTGCGCCTCGACCGCCTGTCCGCGGACGTGCCGCCGACCCTGTTCGCGAAGCTCGAGATGCTCAACCCGGGCGGCTCGGTGAAGGACCGCATCGGCATCCCGATGATCGAGGCGGCCGAGGCAGCCGGCGTCCTGAAGCCGGGTGGCACGATCGTCGAACCGACGAGCGGGAACACCGGCGTCGGGCTGGCGATCGTCGCCGCACGCAAGGGCTACCGGTGCATCTTCGTCGTCCCGGACAAGGTGTCCACGGACAAGATCCAGCTGATGCGTGCGTACGGGGCCGAGGTCGTCGTGTGCCCCACCGCGGTCGAACCGTCTGACCCGCGGTCGTACTACTCCGTGTCCGACCAGCTCGCGAGCCAGCCCGGCCACTTCAAGCCCAACCAGTACTTCAACCAGGCCAACCCGATCACCCACGAGCTGTCGACCGGCCCGGAGCTGTGGCGCCAGACCAACGGCCTGATCGACGCGTTCGTGTGCGGCGTGGGCACGGGCGGGACGGCCACGGGCATCGGTCGCTACCTCAAGGCCCGCAAGCCGGACGTGACCATCGTGGGGGCCGATCCGGAGGGCTCGCTCTACAGCGGCGACACCGTGCGGCCCTACCTCACCGAGGGCATCGGCGAGGACTTCTGGCCCGAGACCTTCGACGCCGACGTCGTCGACCGGTGGGAGCGCGTCTCGGACGCCGAGGCCTTCGCGATGGCCCGCCGGTGCTCCCGCGAGGAGGGCATCCTCGTCGGCGGGTCGTGCGGCACGGCGCTCGTCGCTGCGCTTCGCCACGCGGCGGAGCAGCCCGAGGACGCCACCATCGTCGTGCTCCTGCCGGACTCGGGGCGCGGCTACCTGTCGAAGCTCTACGACGACAACTGGATGACCGAGCACGGGTTCCTCACCCGTGCGAGCGGTACGACGCTGGTCGGTGACGCCCTCGGCGCCAAGGGCGGCCCCCTGCCCGGCATCGTGCACTGCCACGCCGACGAGTCGGTGTCGACGGCGATCGACCTGCTCCGCGAGTTCGGTGTGTCCCAGATGCCGGTGCTCTCGTCGGCGTCGAAGGCCGGTTCCGACGGCTCGCACCCGGAGGTCCGGGTCGGCGACATCATCGGTTCGATCCGTGAACTCCACCTGCTCGACGAGGCCCTGAAGGACCCCGAGACCATGCGCAAGCCGGTCGGCGAGGTCATGCAGCCGCCGCTCCCCCTCGCCGACACCTCGGGTGACCTCAACCAGGTGTTCACGGCCCTGTCGTCGGGCAGCGAGGCCGTCGTCATCGCCGAGGCCGGGCACGCCGTCGGCGTGCTGACCCGGTCCGACCTGCTCGCCCACCTCGCCGAACGCGCCGCCCGCGGCTGAAGGAACGACCATGGAGTTCGACACCCGCGCCATCCACGTCGGACAGGACCCCGAGCCCACCACGGGTGCCGTCGTCGTCCCGATCTTCCAGACGTCGACGTTCGCCCAGGACGCCCCCGGCAAGCACTCCGGCTATGAGTACGCCCGGACCGGCAACCCGACCCGGACCGCCCTGCAGGAGGTCCTGGCCAGCCTCGAGGGCACCGATCGTGCGGTCGCCTTCGCCAGCGGCCTCGCCGCGACCGATGCCGTGCTGCGCCTGCTCGACCCGGGCGACCACGTCGTCATGGCGAACGACGTGTACGGCGGGACGTGGCGCCAGATCTCGCGCGTGCACGCCCGCTTCGGCATCGAGGTGTCGGCGGTCGAGCTGCGCGACCTCGACGCCGTGCAGGCGGCGCTGCGCCCGACCACGAAGTTCGTGTGGGTCGAGACGCCGTCCAACCCGATGCTGAAGATCATCGACCTCGCCGCGCTGGCCGAGGTCACGCACGCCCACGGGGCGCGCCTGGTCGCCGACAACACGTTCGCGACGCCGTATCTCCAGCAGCCGGTCGCGCTGGGCGCCGACCTCGTCGTGCACTCGACCACGAAGTACCTCGGTGGCCACTCCGACGTCGTGGGGGGCGCCGTCTGCTGCGACGAGGCGACCGCCGAGGAACTGGCGTTCCTGCAGAACGCGGTGGGCGCCGTGCCCGGCCCGTTCGACAACTTCCTGACCATGCGCGGGATCAAGACGCTGGGCGTGCGCATGGACCGCCACTGCCTGAACGCCGGCCGCATCGCCGAGTGGCTCACGACCCAGGACGCGGTCTCCGCCGTCCACTACCCCGGCCTGCCCGACCACCCGGGCCACGACGTCGCGACCACGCAGATGTCGGGGTTCGGCGGGATGGTGTCGTTCCAGCTCGCGGGTGGGCGCGAGGCCGCCGAACGCGTCTGCCGCGGAACGCAACTGTTCTTCCTCGCCGAGTCGCTGGGCGGGGTCGAGTCGCTGATCGAGCATCCCGGGATCATGACGCACGCGTCGGTCGAGGGCACCGACCTCGAGGTCCCGGACGACCTGGTGCGCCTGTCGGTCGGCATCGAGGACGTGGACGACCTCCTCGCGGACCTGGAAGCCGCGCTCACGGACTGATCGAGGCAGTAGCCTCGATCGCACGTCCGGTGAACAGGCCATTCCGTGTCACTCGTGGTACCGACAGACCACCCCGTCATCGCTGATGCGACGGCGTCGGCCGCCTCCCTGCGGCGCTTCCTCCACGGCCTGCCCGGCGTGGACGAGGTCGGGGCGAACGGCCGCGTGGACGGGCTCGCCACCCGCTCCATCAAGAAGGACACGAAGCTCGAGGCGATCGACCTCGCCATCTCGATGGTCGACCTGACCACGCTCGAGGGCCAGGACACGAAGTCCAAGGTCCGGGCCCTGTGCGCCAAGGCCATCCGTCCGGACGTCACGGACCTGACCGCCCCGTCCGTCGCCGCCGTCTGCGTGTACCCCGACCTCGTCGCGACCGCCGTCGACGCGCTCGGCGACAGCGGCGTCGTCGTCGCCTCCGTCGCCACGGCGTTCCCGTCGGGGCGCTCGTCCCTGGACGTCAAGCTCGCCGACACCCGGATGGCCGTCGAGTCCGGCGCCGCCGAGATCGACATGGTGATCGACCGGGGCGCCTTCCTGTCCGGCGACTACGGCCTCGTGTTCGACGAGATCGTCGCCATCAAGGAGGCGTGCGGCGACGCCCACCTGAAGGTCATCCTCGAGACCGGCGAGCTGGCCACGCTCGACAACGTCCGCCGGGCGTCGTGGCTGGCGCTGGCCGCAGGCGCGGACGTGATCAAGACCTCAACCGGCAAGATCTCGCCCGCCGCCACCCGCCCCGTCACCCTGGTCATGCTCGAAGCCGTACGGGACTTCGCACGGCTGACCGGCCTCGAGCGTGGGGTCAAGGCGGCCGGCGGCATCCGTTCGACCAAGGACGCCATCCGCTACCTCGTCCTCGTGCACGAGGTGGCCGGGTCCGCGTGGCTGACGCCCGACCGCTTCCGGTTCGGTGCCTCCAGCCTGCTCGACGACCTGCTGATGCAGCGCACCAAGCAGCGCACCGGTCGCTACCACTCGATGAACTACGTCCCGATCGCCTGAGGCCACCATGACCGACACGCCGACGCCGACCGAGGTCGTCGACCTCGTCACCCCGACATGGGAGTACGCCCCGGCCCCGGAGGCGCGTGATCTCGCGACCATCCATCCGTCCAACGGGTTGTTCATCGACGGCCAGTTCGTGGACCCCACCGACGGGTCGATGGCCAAGACCGTCAACCCGGCCACCGAGGAGGTCCTCGCCGAG
>JBFJMP010000132.1:0-6719 GCA_041633895.1 Nitriliruptoraceae bacterium | reverse complement strand
GGCCGCCGACGCGTCGGACAGGTCGAGGGTGTCCTGCTTCGCGCGCTCGAGGACACGACCTTCGATGTCGGCCAGCGGTGACAGTGCTTCGGTGTCGGTCGGCGCACCCATCACGGCTCCTGTGAGGTGAACAGTGGCAGGTCGCCGGGCGTGATCAGCGTGCCCATGTGGCCGTTGGCTCCCGGCAGCGCCCGGAGTCCGGCACGGGACCGCACGGCAGCCACCGCCGCGGCCAGCAGGCCGGGCAGGGGCGCGGGCAGCGGCACGCCGTCACGCAACGCCCGGTCGACCCGTCGCGTGGGCAGGAAGATCGGTGCGGCCAGGCGATCTGCGGCGGTGGACAGGGAGGCTCGAGCCAACGCCCCGAGCGAGGTGGTGATGTCCGCCCTGGCACGCGGGCTGCGGGGCGCCCCCATGACGACGGGGAGCAGGCGCTCGGCGGGGACTCCCAGAGCGACGAGGTCGAGCAGCACCCGGACGAGGGAGTGGAGGCCCTTCATGCCGGGAGCGCCGACGACGACCACCGCAGACGCGCGGATCGCGGTCGCGCGGGACAGCAGGTGGCGGTCCTCGACGTCGAGCGAGCCCGTGTCGGCCTCGCCCTCCACGTCAGGGTCGATGTCTGCCACGACCACGTCGAAGCTGCGCTGGAGGGCGTCGAGGGTCGCGTCGAGGGCCTGCGCCCGGATCGTCACCCAGTGACGCGGGCGCCGTAGTCCGAGCAACAGCCGATAGCCGCGCCCGTCCACCGCGAAGGTCTGGTCATGGATGGCCGCGGCGCTGGGGATGCCGGCGCGATGGGCCTCCACGAGTTCCTGCACGCCGGGGACGACCGCGCGCGAGTCGTGGAGCATCGCCTGGTCTGCGTTGCGGGCCAGGTCGGCGAGGAGGACGGTGCCGTGGTCTCCGGCGGCGAGGCCCTGCGCCAGCGCGATCGCCGCGGTCGACGCCCCGGTGCCGCCCGGTCCGGTGACCGCGACCAGGTCCCCGTGGCGTGGATCGGTGTCGGCCCGCCGCCCGGCGTCGTGGTCGACGGCCGCCACGCCGACCATCTCCGCATGGGCGGCCAGGGCCTCCAGGAGCGACTCGCGGTCGAACGGGTCGGCCAGCACGGCGGACGCGCCGAGGTCGACCCAGGCGCGGCCGCTGCCGTCGTCGACCACGATCACCGGCACCCCGGCGTCGCGAGCGGCGGCGAGCAGGTCGCGATCCACGCCGGGAAGTGCGCCGTCGAGGAGGACCGCCGAGAACCGCCTCCCCCCGTCGAGTCGGGCACGCACCTCGGCAAGCGAGATGCAACGGACGAACTCCGCAGGGATGACGGCCGAGGTCGACCACTGACCGATCCGACGGAACCACTCCGCCCGCGCCCGGGCCACACCGAGGAGGACGAAGCGTTCCCGTGCCATCACCCGACCTCGCCGTCGGCGGACGAGGAGGCGACGTCCGGATCCGTGCGCGCCACGTGGATCGTCGCAGTGTCCACGGCGTTGGCGATCTCGAGCACGAGGTCGGCGTCGGCGACGGCGACCGTCAGGACCACGCGGTCGCCACTGGACGTCCCGGCACGGTCGAGGACGAGGATGTCCCGGGCGACGAATCGGGTGACGCCGTCCGCCGTCGCGATGATGTCGATCCGTTCGCCATCCACGATGGCGCCGTTGAGCGCCCGTGTCGGCGCCACGGCGAACGTGTACGTGGAGGTTCCGGGAACTGCGTCGGCTTCGAGGAGTGCCGAGTGGAGGATGAGGTCGCCGGCCTCGAGTGGCGCGACGGCGAGCGCCCCGTCGAGGTCGGCCACGGTGGTGAAGGCGGCGTCCGCCTGGGGGCCGGGCAGGTCCATGGGTACGGCGGCCACCATCGCCGGGGTGAGGCGCATGCCGGGAGCGACGTCGACGGCTGCGACGAGGAAGGACGTGGACGGCCCGGCCGTGGCGTCGAGGTAGGCGGCGAACACCCCCACGGCCGCGGCGGTGATCAGCAGGGCTCCGGCGACCGCACGCCCTCCGGGCAGTGACCGTCGGCGTGTGACGCGCCGGGCGTGGTCGTCGACCAGCGCCGCAACCTGCTGCGGTGCCGATGTCGTGCCCAGATCGGCCATCGGATGTCCCCGTCCGGTCCCCGTCGTGGTCCGCCGCCCCCGGCGAGCCACGGATCGACCCTACTGAGCCCGCGAGGTCCTGGGAAGGGCAACACCCCGCCGTGGTCGGTTCTGTGGACAGGGTGTGCGGCGAGCGCCGCGGGTCACGACCGGGTGATCGCCTCGATGGCACGGGCCACCACGAAGGTGGACGGTCCAGCGTTGTCGGGGCGCAACGTGACCACGTCCTCCCCGACGGCGTGGAGGTGGCCACCGAGCAGGTCGCTCGGGCCGACGACGGCGACGACCAGCCACGGCCGGTCGTCGACCCAGTCGGCGCACCGTTCGAGGAGCAGCAGGTTCTGGGCGGGCTCGCGGTCGCCCGTCGCCCTGACGGAGGCCAGCACCGGTTCGGGACGGGCGACCGCGATGCGGTCGAGCATGACGTACACGGCCTGCTGCCGGCGGGTCACGAGGACGACATGGTCCGCAGCGACGGCGACGAGCCGTCCCTGATACCGCCGGTCGGACGTGGTGCGGAGGCTGACGCCGGCCGCGGCCTCGGCGAGGTCGTGCAGCGTCCCGACGAGGGTGCCGGTGTCCTCGGCCTGAGCACGCAGGGCGTGTCGGTGCTGCCGTTCCTCGATGGCCGCGATGACACGGACCTCGTCCGTCAGGTCGACCAGGGGGTCGTGAGGCGGTGGGTCGGACGCGTCGTCGGTCACTCGTCCACCTCGGGCAGGGCGATTCGCTGGCCGGGGAAGATCAGGTCAGGGTTGTCGGGGTCGGCCAACCGGTCACGATTGCCGGCGATGACCCGACGCCAGTACGGAACCACCTCGGCGTCGCTGGGGGACCGGCCGAGGTGGCTGGCGAGGGCCTGCTCGGCGATCGACCAGAGGTGGTCGCCGCTGACCACGACGTGTTCGCCGGGCGTCGGGGCGGGATCGGGCGTGGCGTCCTCGGTGGCGACGGCGTCGACGGCGGTCGAGGCGTGCGGCGTCGGCGGCGGGGCGTCGGGGCGGGACATGCCGGGTGGCACGACGCGGGGCATCGTCGGCTCGGGTCCTGGCTCGGGATCCAGAGGCGTCATCGTGGGCGCGTCGGCGTGGGGGGTCCTGGTCGGGGCATCGTCGTCCTCCGCCGCCACGAGCACCGTCGGCGGGTGGAGCAGGACCGGACCTGCCGTGCTGGTCGCCACCGATGCGGCGAGACCGGCGCCCAGCCCCGCTCGGACGAGCCGACGCACCACTGGCACGGCGAACGCGTCCGCGACCCGGACCAGGCGAGCACGTCGGGTCAGATGCGCCGACACCGCGGCGATCGTCGCGACGAGCAGATACCACGCGAGTGCGAGCACGACCACACGGAGCATCGCGACCACCGCCGTGGGCGTGTCGCGCCCCGCCGCCCAGTCCGACCACGTCGACGGGGCGAGCAGGTCCGGGGCGGCGAGGGCGCCGCGACCCAGCACGGTGAACACCACGATCGTGGCCACGAGCACGGCGAACCATCCGACCAGTCCGGCCGCGCCCCGGCCGGCGTGCGTGACCCGCGTCGTGACCCGTGTCGCGGCCCGTGTCGTGACCCCGGAAGGTCGGTCGAGCATCGCGATCCCCGATCGCCCTGTGAACTGCCCCGATCCTCACACTACAGGGATAGCCTGCACCGGTTCGGAGCCTTCTGGGCATTGTGGAGACCAACGGTGACGGCAACCTCGGGCGCGGCCGGACGTGATGGCCTTGCCGACGCCTACGTCCTCCTCGAACAGGTGGGGCGTGGCCAGCACAGCGTCGTCCATCGTGCCCAGCCCAAGGACCACCCCGGTCGGGTCGTGGCCGTCAAGCGCATCGCCGAGGTCCACCGCCCCGAGGCCGTCCCGGCCGTCCACCGCCAGACCGCGACACTGCGCGCCCTCGAGCACCCGGCACTGCTGGTCCCGCAGGACATCGTCACGGACGGCGACGGCATCGCACTGGTGCTCCCGTGGGCGCCCGGCCGCTCGCTGGTCAACGTGCTCGCGCGCCGCGCCTCGGGGATGTCGCCCGGCGAGGTCGCGGCGATCGGGGCGCGGGTCGCCTCGGCCCTGGCCGCCGTCCACGACGCGGACCTCGTCCACGGCAGCGTGACCGCGTCCAACATCCTCTTCGACGCCGAGGGGCGCGCCTGCCTCGCCGACGTCGGCACTGGCCTCCTCCACCGCCCGCCGGACCCCGACGAGACCCCGGCCGCCGACCTCGAGGCGCTCGCCGAGGTCCTGCACGCCGCCCTGGGTGCCGGGCCGGCACCGGTGCGGGGCGAGCTGGTCGCGACGATCGCGGCACTGGAGGCGGTGCCGGCCGACGACGCCGAGGGGCGCGACTCCGCGGAGTCAGCGTTGGCCGACCATTTCGCGGCCACGGTCGGCCGGCGCGCCGAACAGGTGTCGGCCCGCCCCGGCCCGCCCCCGCACGAGGACGTCCCCATCGACCACGTGTGGCCGAAGCGACTCGTCGTCCTGGTGGCTGCGGTCGTCGTCGCCGTCATCGGTGCCGTCCTGCTGCTGGTCGGCCTGCCGGGTGGCGACGACGCCCCGACCGACGAGGCGAACGCCATCGACACCATCTCGGCGGCCCCGGACCCTGACCCGACACCGACGGTGTTCCCGTCACCGCGCGAGGTCCCACCCCTGTGCAACGAGCAGGACGTGGCCCCGGACGACCTCGTCGCCGACGTCGACGGCTCGGGCTGCGGGATCGTGCTGACCGCCACGACGCAGGAACTCGACGACGGCCCGGCCCTGGTGCTGACCGTGCCCGACGAGGGCGGCGACCTCGCCGGCGACTACCGCATCGGCGAGGAGCTGGCCGCCGTCGTCGTCGGCGACTGGGACTGCGACGGCACCGACACGCCCGCCGTCGTGCGCCCCACCGGCGAGGCGTTCACGTTCGACGACTACGGGGCGCTGACCTCCACGCCGGTCGAGGGCGCGGTCGACCTCCCGCCCCGCGTGGTGACCGACGGCGACTGCGACGTCCTCGCCCGCCCCAACTGACGCATCCCGGCACGACGTTGGAGGTTCTGGGGCACATACGCCCCAAACCCTCCACGGTCGTGATCCCAGCGAGCTCGACGTTCGACGAAGTCGAACTCGCTACGCGCCCGACGAAGGAGGGCGCGCGTTGAAGTACTTCGCCTCCGGGTGGTGGACCACGATGGCGGAGGTGGACTGCTCGGGGTCGAGCATGAACTCCTCGGTCACGTTCACGTCGATCTGGCTGAAGTCCAGCAACGCGTCGAGCTTCACCTGGTCCTCGAGGTCGGGGCACGCGGCGTAGCCGAACGAGTAGCGCGACCCGCGGTAGCCCTGCCGGAACAGGTCCTGCGCGGTGTCGCCGTCCTCGCCGCCGATGCCCAGCTCCTCGCGGATGCGGGCGTGCCACAGCTCGGCCAGCGCCTCGGCCATCTCGACGCCGAAGCCGTGGGCGTAGAGGTAGTCCTGGTAGCGGTCGTCGGCGAACAGCTTCGCGGCGACCTCCGAGATCTCGCGCCCCACCGTGACGCAGTGCGCCCCGAGGACGTCGGGCGCCCCGGTCTCGACGTCACGGAAGAAGTCCGCGATGTTGAGGAAGCGACCTCGGTCCTGGCGCGGGAACGAGAACCGCACCAGCTCGGTGCCCAGCGGGTCGGCCGGGTCCCACACGATCAGGTCGTCGCCGTCCGAGTTCGCGGGGAAGTAGCCGTAGACGACCTCGGGCGTGATGACCTTGTCGCGCTTGGCACGGTCCAGCCAGTCGCGCAGCGCGGGCCGCGCGACCTCGTCGAGCATCGCCTGGTACTCCTCGGGGGAGCGGTCGCCGGGCGTGAAGCCCCACTGGTTGCGGAACAGCGCCACCTCGTTGAGCAGCGGATGGACCTCGTCGACGGGGATGCCGCGCACGACGCGCGTGCCCCAGAACGGCGGGGTCGGCACGTCCACGTCGGTGGCCACGGACGACTTGGGGCGGCCCTGGTGGTCGACGCGCGGCGGCGCCTCGGCCTTGCGGGGCTTGGCCTCGCGGCGCTGCTTGCGTCCCACCAACTCCTCGGGCAACGCGACGCCGGCACGCCGGGCCTGCATCACCTCGTCGAGGATGCGCAGGCCCTCGAAGGCGTCCTTGCAGTAGAAGACGTCGCCCTCGTACAGCTCGCGCAGGTCGTCCTCGACGTAGCCACGGGTCAGCGCCGCCCCACCCAGCAGCACCGGCAGGTCGGCGCGCTGGCCCTTGTTCATCTCGTCGAGGTTGTCCTTCATGACGACCGTCGACTTGACCAGCAGGCCGGACATGCCCACCGCATCGGCCTGGTGCTCGTCGACCGCCGCGAGGATCTGGTCGAGCGTCTGCTTGATCCCGATGTTGACGGTCTCGTAGCCGTTGTTGCGCAGGATGATGTCGACGAGGTTCTTGCCGATGTCGTGCACGTCGCCCTTCACGGTGGCCAGCACGATGGTGCCCTTGCCGGACGCCTCGCCCTTCTCCATGTGCGGTTCGAGGTGGGCGACCGCGGTCTTCATCGCCTCGGCCGACTGCAGCACGAACGGCAGCTGCATCTGGCCCGAACCGAACAGCTCGCCGACCACGGCCATGCCGGCGAGCAGGTGCTCGTTGATGATCACCAG
>JBFJMP010000131.1:0-6721 GCA_041633895.1 Nitriliruptoraceae bacterium | reverse complement strand
GGCCCCGGCTACCGCTTCGCCGACGAGCTCGAGAAGGCGCGGTCGCACCGCTACCCCGCCGGCACCCTCGCCATGGCGAACGCCGGCCCGAACACCAACGGGTCGCAGTTCTTCATCATGCACGTCGACTACGGCCTTCCGCCGCAGTACGTCGTCTTCGGCAAGACGACCGAGGGCATGGACGTGGTGGACGACATCGCGAACACGCCCACCGCTGCGGGCGACCGCGTCCTGCAGGCTCAGCACGTCGGTCACGGTGTCCCCCGCCATGCCCCGTCGAGCCCGTCATCCGGGCCCGGCGAGGCGGTCGATCAGCCCTCGGTGATCGTGATCGTCGAGATCACCACGTCGTCGTTCGGACGGTCGCCCCGCGAGGTGGCAACGCCCGCGATGTCGTCGACGACGTCCTGGCCCTCGGTCGTCTTGCCGAACACCGAGTACTGCGGCGGCAGGCCGTAGTCCTGGTGCATGATGAAGAACTGGGAGCCGTTGGTGTTCGGGCCGGCGTTCGCCATGGCGAGCGTGCCCATCTTGTAGCCGTGGCTGCGCGACGCGGCGAGCTCGTCCTCGAAGCGGTAGCCCGGGCCACCGGTGCCGGTGCCGGTCGGGTCACCACCCTGGATCATGAAGCCGGAGATGACGCGGTGGAAGATCACCCCGTCGTAGAAGCCCTCACGTGCGAGGAAGACGAAGTTGTTGACCGTCTTGGGCGACTCGTCGGCGAACAGGCGGGCGGTGATGTCGCCCTTGTTCGTCTTGATCGTCGCCGTGTAGGACTTCGAGGGGTCGATGACCATCTCGGGCGGGGCGGGGTACTGGGTTGCCACGGTGGCAGCTTTCGTCGGGGTGAGAACGCGGGTGACGACGGTAGCCGTCAGCCCTCCGTGATCTCGATGGACAGGATGGCGATGTCCTCGACGGGACGGTCGCCGGCCTGCGTGGGGGAAGCGGCGATCGCGTCGACGACGTCGAGGCCGCTCGTCACCGTGCCGAACACGGTGTGGGTCGTCAGGTGCGAGGCGTCGCCCTGCACGATGAAGAACTGCGAGCCGTTCGTGTCGGGACCCGCGTTCGCCATGGCGAGCATGCCGCGACCGAAGCCGTACGTCTCGACGGTGTCGAGCTCGTCGGCGAACTGGTAGCCGGGGCCACCGGTGCCGGTGCCGGTGGGGTCACCACCCTGGATCATGAACGTGTCGATGACGCGGTGGAAGATCACCCCGTCGTAGAAGCCCTCACGTGCGAGGAACACGAAGTTGTTGACCGCCAGCGGGGCGTCCGCGGCGAACAGGTCGATCTCGATCGTCCCGCAGGTCGTCACCACGGTGGCGTGGTAGGTCGCCTCCGGGTCGATCTGCATCTCGGGTGCCGCGTCGTAGGTCGCCGACGTGATGTCCGGGACGCCCTCGGGCGAGGGGCAGGTTGCGGCGACGGGGTCCGGCGCCTCCGTGTCCACGACGACGGGCTCGTCGCCGGGGTCGGTCGCAGGGTCCTCGGTCTCGGTCGAGAAACCACCCGTCTCGGGCTCCGCCACGTCGTCGTCGCCACCGTCCAGCGCCAGCCCGATCACGATCGCGCCGATGGCGAGGATCGCGATGGCCAGCATCCAGTACAGCCGGTTCTGGCGCTGGTGGGCGCGCTTCTCGGCCTGGCGCTTGGCCCGCGCACGGGCCAGTTCCTTCTCGTGCGTCTTCTTGCTCAACGGTGTCTCCCGAGACGGCGTGGATCAGGTCCCCACGAGCGCGTCAGGCTATCCGGCCCCGACGTGCGGCCGCGCGCCAGCAGTGCCCGTGCCAGTGGCGGCGGCCGTCCTCGTCGCCGTCGGCCCAGGCCACGACGTGGCCGACACCGGCGCCGATCCCGTTGCCGCACGCGGGGCACACGTAGGGCTTGCGAGCCTGCCACCCGTGGACGCGGTGCGCCACGTGGCCGGGGAGTTGGGGCACGTCGAGGTCGGACATCTGCCGGAGGGTAGTGACCACGGTGGGCGGCCACGTTTGAGACGGCCACGCGGCGGGCACGTCTGTGATGAAGCGACCGAAGGACAGCACACCATGACCAAGCACATCGAAACCTCCATCGAGGTCGACGTCCCCGTCCGCACGGCCTACGACCAGTGGACCCAGTTCGAGGACTTCCCCCTCTTCATGCGTGACATCGACGAGATCGAACAGATCGATGACAAGACGCTGCACTGGAAGGCCACGGTCCGTGGCGTGACGCGCGAGTGGTCCGCCCAGATCACGGAGCAGACCCCCGATGCCCGCATCGCGTGGACGTCCGAGGACGGCCCGCACAACGCCGGTGTGGTGACGTTCCACAAGCTGGATGACAGCCGCACGAAGGTCATGCTGCAGCTGGACCACGAGCCCGAGGGGCTGGCCGAGCGCTACGCCGAGTTCGTCGGCCTCATCGAGCAGCGCGCCGAGCAGGACATGGCGGACTTCAAGGCCTTCATCGAGAAGCGCGGCAAGGCCACCGGCGCCTGGCGCGGCGAGATCGACGGCACGAGTTCCGCCGACAACTCGGGTTCCGCCGCCGAGGGTCGCGAACCTCTGCCGGGGGCGTACGTCAGCTGACCGCGACCCCGTCGACGGCGGGCTGGGCTTGAGGCTCGGTCCGCCGTCCGGCGTGTAGCCGAGATCGTCACTCCACCCGCCATCGGACGGCGCGGTCGGCTCAGGTCCGATGGATCAGCGACGCTCGCGACGCCGATGGCGGAACCCGAGTCGGACGGCGCGGTCGGCTCAGGTCCGATGGACCAGCGACGTGCGCGCCGCCGATGGCGGCATCAATAGACGTAGAAGCCGCGGCCGGCCTTGCGACCGAGGAAGCCGGCCTCGACGAGGTTGCGAAGCAGCGGCGCGGGCGCGAACGACGGCTCGCGGAACTCGCGGTGGAGGGTCTCGATGATCGCCAGCGTCACGTCGAGGCCGACGATGTCCATCAGCTGGAACGGCCCCATCGGGTAGCCGCAGCCGAGCTTCATCGCGTTGTCGATCTCCTCCGACGTCGCGTAGTGCGATTCGAGCATCTTGACCGCGTCGTTGCAGTACGGGAACAGCAGCGCGTTGACGATGAAGCCCGAGCGGTCGCCACAGAGCACCCCGACCTTGCCGATGCGGTCGACGAACGCCCGCGCCTGCTCGACCACGGCGGCCCCGGTCCGCACCGTCGGGACGATCTCGACGAGCTTCATGACCGCAGCCGGGTTGAAGAAGTGCAGCCCGACGACCTGGTCGGGCCGGTCGGTGACCATCGCGCACTCGATCACCGGCAGCGACGACGTGGTGGACGTCAGCACGGCCTCGGGCTTGAGCGTCTCGGCCAGCTCGGCGAACAGCGCCTTCTTGACGTCGAGGTCCTCGGCGACGGCCTCGACGACGATGTCACAGTCGGCGAGGTCGGCCATGTCCGTCGTCGGGCGGATGCGCGCCAGTGCGGAGACACGCTCCTCCTCGGTCATCCGGCCCTTGTCGACCATGCGCTGCATCGACATGCTGGCCGCCGCGGCGACGGCCTCCGCCTTCTCGCGCGAGCGTCCGCGGACGACCACGTGGAAGCCTGCCTTCGCGCAGACCTCGACGATGCCGGTGGCCATCGTCCCGGTGCCGAGCACCCCGACGGTGGTCCAGGCCGCAATCGTCTCCGGGTCGGCGGCGGGGCGTTGCCCGTCGCCCTCGACCACGGTGGACGACCCGGGTGCGTCGTAGGAGTAGAAGCCGCGCCCGGACTTGCGACCGGTGTAGCCGGCCGACACGAGCTGGTGCAGGATCGGACGGGGCGCGAACCGCGTGTCGTCGAACTGCGAGTGGATCGCATTCATGATCCCGACCATGGTGTCGAGGCCGACGAGGTCGACGAGCGCCAGCGGCCCCATCGGCAGGCCCGCGCCGAAGCGCATCGCCGCGTCGATGTCCTCGCGCGTGGCGTAGCCCTCCTCGACCATGCCGATGGCCTGGTTGAGGTACGGGAACAGCAGCTGGTTCGCGATGAAGCCGCGCCGGTCCCCCACCACCACGGGGGTCTTGCCGATCTGCTCGGCGAAGGCGCGGGCCGACACCATGACGGACTCGTCGGTGACCACGGTCCGGACCAGCTCGATCAGCTTCATGACCGGGGCGGGGTTGAAGAAGTGGAAGCCCAGCACCCGGTTGGGGCGCGAGGCGTGGACGGCGATGTCCATGACCGGCAGCGACGAGGTGTTGGTCGCGATGATCGCGTCGTCGCGCACGGCGGCGTCGATCTTCTCGAACGCCTGCTGCTTGAGTTCGAGCACCTCGGGAACGGCCTCGACGACGAGATCGCAGTCGCCCAGCACGCTGAAGTCGCTGGAGCCGGTGATGCGGGACAGGATGGCGTCGCGCTCGGCCTCGTCCAGTCGCCCGCGGGACACGTGGCGCTCGAGCGAACCCTCGATGCGGGCGCGGCCCTTCTCGACGGCAGCGGCGTCGACCTCCACGAAGGTCACCTCGAGCCCGTTGCGGGCGACGATCTCGCAGATGCCGGACCCCATGGTCCCGCAGCCGACGACTCCGACGGTCGCGATCTCGGTCACTGGTGACTCCTCATGTCAGCGTGCAGGACCGCGCGGCGCGGTGTGTGCAGAAGGGACGTGACGGGAACGATACGGCCTGCGGGTCAGCCGACCCGAACGTCGACCTCGACGGTCGACACGGCATCGAGCAGGGCCTTGGCCGCGGGCATGTAGCGCAACGCGGTGAGGGCGTCGCCCTCCATGCGGAGGTGCTTGAGCAGGATGCAGCGCATGGCGTCCTCGCCCCGCAGGACGAGGTTCTCCCAGCGGTCCACGTCCCCGGACAGCCGGAACGGGGCGCGCTCGAACTCGTCGCGGGCCACGGGGCGCGCGGCGCGCAACTCGCCGTCGTGCAGGTCGAGGATGGCGAAGCGATCGTCGCCCTCCGGGTCGAGGAAGGCGACCCCGAGCGGCCAGCGCCACCCCGCCCCGGCCCGGCGATAGTCGTCCGACGCGTTGACCGCGTCTCGGACGGCATCCAGCCACGGTCGTGACCCCAACGTGACGGACTGCACCGTGCTGCTCCCTTGCCCTGCGCTCTCCCACGCAGGGGGCCAGCCTATCGCCGCGTCAGGTGCTGGTCTCGATCGTCGCCTGCAGTCCCAGCACGACGAGGTTGTACGTCGCATGGGCGGTGATCGGGACGACGAGCGAGCCGCTGCGGTGGAACGCACCGGCCAGCCACAGCGCGAGGGCGACCAGTCCCACCACGGCCGGCGGGTTGCCGACGACCTCGAGGTGGATGTAGGCGAACACGAGCGACGAGATCACCATGGCGGCGACGAGTCCCAGCTTGCGACGAACCGACTGGAACAGCAGCGACCGGAACACGACCTCCTCGACGATCGGCGCGAGCAGGACCGCACTGACGATCGCCAGGACCATGACGAGGGCGGAGGTGTTGGCCACCTCGAGGGCGTACTGCTCCGGCGCCTCGAAGGGACCGAACGCCCGGTTGGTCATCTCGGCAAGGGTCAGGACGACGATCAGGCCACCGACGCCGAGTCCCATGCCGAGGCCGACGTGCGACCAGCGGGGGCGGATCGGCCCCAGCAGGCGCCACGACAGCACGCCCCGGCCTCGCAGGTAGACGACCATCCCCAGCAGGGTCAGCACCTGCGCGAGGATCTGGACGCTCAGGCCGGTCGTGGCCACCGGGTCCACGTCCGGGTCGGCCGAGATCGCGCCCATGCCGACCGCGATGCCGACCACGATGACCTGGGCCACGATGGTCCAGATGACCATCGCCAGCGCGTCGAAGGCGTTGAACGGGACCGGGAACGCCTCGTCGGGATCACCGGCGTCATGGCGGAAGCCCTCGGGTGGCGGATCGGGCCACGCCGGGTCGAGCATCACGTCGGACACGTCAGGACTCCAGCAGTTCTGGTGGGGGGTTCTCAACGCCGCCGGCGTTGGACGATACGCGCCACGACGAGCAGCAGCACGAGTGCGCCGGCCAGCAGCGCTGGCGAGGCAACACGGTCTGCCACGGACGTGACGGGGGCACGAGCATGGCCGAACGGACCGCTCGGACGCACATCGACGACCACCGGCGCGCCGTCCTCGTCACCGGCCTCGTCGACCACGCGCAGGGTCAACTCGTAGGGACCGGGCTTGCGCAGCAGGTCCTCGGGCGCCCAGTCGACCCGGTGGCGGCCGGACGGGAGGATGCCGAGGTCACGGGTGGCCAGCGTGCGACCGGCGCGTTCGACCAGCAGTGTCACCTCGGTGGTCTTGTTGACGACCGTCTCGAGCGTGACGGTCTGGTCGAGTTCGGGGTGGCGGTCGTCGACCGTCGTACGGGACATGACCAGCGGGGCGCCGTACCCCGTCGGGGCCACGAGCCGCACCGTGCCGTCCGGCCCCGCTGCGACCGACCATGTGCCGAGGGCGCGGTCCGCGATGACACGGCCCGCCACCGTCACGCGGACGGGCCCGTCGGCCGTCAGGCTCACGTCGTCGACGTCGTCGGCCAGCCCGACGCGGACGCGTTCGGGCATGGCCGGCGTGGTCTCGGGCGTCAGGCCGTTGTAGTAGGCGGCGAGGATCTCGTCGTACGTCAGGCCCCGCTCGGCCTTGCCCATCGCCCCGTACTGGCCCATGCCGACACCGTGGCCCCAGCCCTGGCCGTCGAGCACGACCTGGGTGTCGGTGACCACGATCTCGTAGCGCGACGACGGCACG
>JBFJMP010000130.1:0-6734 GCA_041633895.1 Nitriliruptoraceae bacterium | reverse complement strand
CGTCGGCGAACGCCCCGTCCTTCCACGCGGCGGCGGCGCGCTCGTGAGAGCGGGCCGACCACTCGTCCTGGCGGGCGCGCGAGTAGTCGTGCGACTCGGCCTGGTACTCCTCGGTCGCGAGGCCCATCGCCTTGTCGTCGAAGGCGCAGGTCAGGCCGTCGAACATCATCGAGTCCTTCAGGGTGCCGTCGCCCATCCGGTAGCCGTGACGCGCCTTGTCGAGGATGTAGGGGGCGTTGGTCATCGACTCCATGCCGCCGGCCACGACGACGTCGAACTCGTCGAGGGCGATCAGGGACGCGCCACGGGCGATGGCGGCCATGCCCGACGGGCAGACCTTGTTCATGGTCTCGGCCGGGACGTCCAGCGGGATGCCGCCCTTCTGTGCCGCCTGACGCGACGTGATCTGGCCGAGTCCGGCCTGCAGCACGTGACCCATCACGACGTAGCCCACCTGGTCACCGGCGACGCCGGCGCGGTCGAGGGCCGCTGCGATCGCGTGGCCACCGAGGTCCATCGCGCTCAACGACGAGAACCCGCCGCCGAACTTGCCGATCGGGGTCCGGGCGTATCCGATGACGACGGTCTCGTTCATGGCCGGTCTCCTCTGCCACTGGCGCACGTCGTGTGCGCGTTCGTGCCATCATCGTAGGGGTCGGCGGGGTGCGCGTCCGAACGCCTGCGGCCACACGTCATCTGGGTCTCGATTGGGCGCGGCGGCCGTCGTAGGGCAGCATGGTGGCCCCCGGACGAGGCCTCGGCCGACCTCCCGCCAGACCCCAGAGGAGAGCTCGCGTGAGCGTGACCCGCATCGACCAGATCGCCATCGCCGTCGAGGACCTCGACGCCGCACTCGAACTCTACGAGCGGGCGTTCGGCCTGACGGCCGAGTACCGCGAGGTCGTCGAGTCCGACGGCGTCGAGGAGGCCATGCTCAACGTCAACGGCGTCTACATCCAGCTGCTGCAGGCAACGCGCGACGACTCCCCGATCGCGAAGTACCTCGCCAAGAACGGCCCCGGCCTGCACCACATCGGCTTCGGCGTCGAGGACGTGTCGGACACGCTCGAGCACCTGCGCAACCAGGGCGTGCGCCTGATCGACGAGGCTCCCCGTCCCGGTGGCGGCGGCCACACGGTCGCGTTCGTGCACCCCAAGGGGACCAACGGCGTGCTCGTCGAACTCGTGGAGGACGGCGAGCACTGAGGCCCGAAGAGCGAGGGGCGGCGACCGCACCCCTCGCCGGTCACCGCCACCTGCTCTGGATCTCGCGTTGACGCCCCTCGCCACGCCTCGCGCACCCTTCTCAACGAGCGAGGCCGGGGGTGGTGACGCCCCCTGTCCGACGGCCTCACGTCCCGCAGGTGCGTTGGTAGCCTCGCACCACTACCGAGGTGGTTTCGAGTGGCTTTCGCAGATCGCGTCCGCGCGTGGTTCAAGGGCGAGAACAAGGGCACCCGCCGTGCCCCCAGCAAGTCGACGGCGAAGGCCAACCGCGAGGCGAACAAGGAACTCGACGCCTTCATCGCCAGCCGTGTCGGGGTCGAGGGGTTCATCGAGCCCCCGACGACGATCTACCCGATGACGCTGCTCGTGGTCGCCGCCGACGGCGAGTACCTGCGTCGTCCCGTCCGTGACCGCGCCGGCGCCGAGCAGGTGTGCAGCGAGCACGGGATCCCGATGTACGACGCGGCCAAGGTCGGCTACCCGCGCCGGATGCGTGACTACGACAAGGGCATCCGGCGCGACACCGTCTCGCTCGAGGAACTGCCACCGTGGCCGGGTGATGATGCACCCGGTGACGCGACCGGAGACGCCTGATGCGCGCCGCTCGACTCCACAGTCCGCGCACCGCGGACACCCGCGAGGTCCTGAGCATCGACGACGTCGACGTCCCGGAACCGGGCCCCGGCGAGGTCCGTGTCCGGGTCGCCGCCTGCGGCGTGTGCGCATCCGACCTGCACGTCGTCCAGGGCGTCACGCCGGCGGCCCACCTGCCGTTGACCCTCGGCCACGAGGCCGCCGGCACGATCGATGCCGTGGGCGAGGGCGTCGAGGACTGGCTGCCCGGCGACCGCGTCCTCGTCCCCGCAGGCCGCAACTGCGGCGTGTGCCCGATGTGCCTCGGCGGGCGCGACAACCTCTGCATCTTCACGCAGGTCCTCGGGGTCACCGTGGACGGGGCACAGGCCGAGTACACGCTGGCCACCGCCCGCATGCTGGTTCCGGTGCCGGGCTCGTTCGACCTCACCCAGGCCGCGATCCTGGCCGACGCGGTGGCCACGCCCTACCACGCGCTCAAGCGCGCCGGGATCACGGAGGACACCACCGTCGCCGTGTTCGGGCTCGGTGGCCTGGGCATGCACGCCGTGCAGCTGGCGCGACTCGCCGGTGCGTCGGTCATCGGCGTCGACCTCGACCCCGTCGCGCTCGAACGCGCGCTTGAGTGGGGCGCCGACGAGGTCGTGGATGCCTCGGACGCCGGCGGCTGGGCACGCGTCAAGGAACTGTCCGAGGGCGGCGTCGACCGCTCCCTCGAGTTCGTCGGCCTGCAGTCCACGGCCAGTGCGGCGATCAAGTCGCTGCGCCCCGGCGGCCGCGCGACCCTCGTCGGCATCAGCCGCGAACGGCTCGCGACGATGCCCCTGGGGTTGTTCGTCGCGCAGGAACTCGAGGTCGTCGGGTCCTTCGGCGCCACGATGCAGGACGTCAACGAACTGATCGACCTCGCCGAGGACGGTCGCCTCGACCTCAGCCGATCCGTGACCCACACGCTGTCACTGGACGACTTCCCCACCGCGCTCGAGATGCTCGAGACGCGCGAGGGCAACCCGATCCGGATCGTGGTCGAACACCCGGCCTGAGGTCGTCAGGAACCGGTGCCGGTCGCGAAGGCGAGCTCGAGCGTCTCGGCGTACCCGACATCGGCGTGTCCGAGTACCTGCAGTTCGTAGGTCGTGTGGCCCGCGGACACCACGCCACCCGGTGAGCGGTAGTGGAAGTCCGGGTCGACGCGGAAGTCCAGCGTCCGGGCTCCGCCGGGACCGACCTCGGACTGCGTGGCGACGACGGCCCCGGTGTCGTCGACCACCCGCACGACCAACCGCGGGTCGGCCGTGACCGTCAGCGTGGTGCCGTAGGTGGGGGCCAGCCAGTCGGGACAACTCGCGAGGCAGGGTTGGATCGGCAGTCGGGCAGGTCGGTCGAACTGCTGCCACACGAGGTCCGCCATCATCGCGTCCTCGACGTCACCGGCGATGCGAGCGGCCTCGAGCGCGTCGCAGCGCGTCCCGATGCCGTTGCCGTCGGTGTCCTGCTGGCTGGGGTTCGCGACCAGGGGGCAGTTGTCCTCGGCGTCGTGGCGACCGTCGCCGTCGTCGTCGGTGTCACACGGATTGCCGAGGCCGTCGCCGTCGGTGTCCGTCTGGTCCGCCGCACTCATGGCCGGGCAGTTGTCGACCACGTTGCCGACACCGTCCTCGTCGTCGTCCTGCTGGCCGGGGTTCCAGTGGTCAGGTGCGTTGTCGTCGTCGTTGGCGATGCCGTCCCCGTCGCGGTCGTCGTCGCACTCGTCGCCCGCGCCGTCACCGTCGTTGTCCAGCTGGCGTGGGTTGTGGTGTGCCGGGCAGTTGTCGACCGCGTCGGGGATGCCGTCCCCGTCCGGTCCGCCGTCACAGACGTCGCCGCGACCGTCCTTGTCCGTGTCCGCCTGGTCCGGGTTCTGGACCGTCCGGCAGTTGTCGACGCCGTCGAGGACGCCATCGTCGTCGTCATCGTCCTCGCAGGCGTCCCCTGTGCCGTCGCCGTCCGTGTCGGCCTGGTCGAAGTTGCGCGCGGTCAGGCAGTTGTCGACCGCATCGGCGACGAGGTCGTGGTCGCCGTCGGACGACTCGGGGTACCCGTTGCAGTCCGCATCGACGTCGCCGAGTCCATCGCCGTCGAGGTCACCCAGGCCGACGGACGCGTAGGCGTTGATGACCTGGCACACGAGTCGGGGCGTCCAGCCGAAGGACCCGTCGCGCATCCAACGTTGACCGCGGGCGACGGTGGCGTTGCGGGCCTCCGCCAGGGTTGCGCTGCTCGTCAGGTCGAGTCGGTGGACGGCCTGGAACAGCCGGAAGGCCGGGCCGCGCTGGATGCCGTCGATCTGAACCTGGTTGTGGGTGCCGCCGTCGACGAGGAGCGAGAAGACCTTGTTGTGGATCCCGCTGTTCGTGTGGACGAAGCCGTTGTCGTTCCCACCCGCCCCACCTGCCGGCGCGACGCCGGCGGGCAGTACTCGCAGCCCCGCGCCGTCCGCGCTGCGCGTCGCGAGGACGTGGTCGGGATCACCGAACGCGCTCGGGTCCTCCATGTCGCGCAGGGGTGCGATCCCCGGGATGTCCTCACCGACGAGCCAGTCGTCGTCATCGACCATGGCACCGGCGATGTCCGCGTAGCTCTCGTCGAGTGCGCCGGACTGGTTCTCGTACAGGAGGTCGACGTGGAAGCGGTCCACGCCGTGGGTGAACTCATGGGCGACGACGTCGTCCACCGCGTACCCGTCCTGGAACCGCAGGTGGTTGCAACCGCGGTTGAACGTCGCGTTCGGGGGGCTGAACGTCACGTCGAGGACCATCTCGGTCTGGCGGTCCCGGTTGTTGAGGCCGTGGAGTCCGTAGCGGTGGTAGAGGTCGTAGGTGTCGAGCAGGGCGCCGAAGGACGTGTCGGCGTCGATGTCCGTGCCGGGGGTGTACCCACCCACGGCCCCGTCCTCGTCGTACTTGCGATCGACGGTGGTCCAGAACCAGCAACTGTTGCTCGGCGGGTCCCCGTTGACCGAGTGGATGTCGAGGTCACGATTGTCGGTGTGCGACTCACGGGTGGTTCCGACGCGGATGACGTCGCCCGTCGTGGCGTCGACGTGCGCACGCCACACCTCGGGACCGCTCTTGAGCGTGCCTTCGACGTGCACGACCCAGGTCAGCGTGGCCCCCGGCTCGCCGTAGCCCAGCAAGGTCGGGTCGAGGTACTCCAGCTCCGGCGTGCCCACGACGGTCGGCGCGACCACACCGGGCTCGAGGTCGGTGACCGCGTCGACGGCCGCCTGCTCGATGGGCACCCCATGCACCTCGGGAGCTGCGACCACCGGCAACTCGGTCAGCCACCGGCCGTTGATGCCCAGCAGGTTCGAGTCGTCGAGATGCACCTGCACCTGCGCACCGCGGATCGGAACACCGTCGTCCGCGTGCTGCTGGAAGAGCAGGTGCCAGGTGCCGTCATCCTCGACGTTGCTGTGCCCGAGGTGGAGGTTCTTCTCGGTCTCACCGATCTGGAGGAGTCCGGCGAGCCGATCGAGCAGGGCGACGGCCTGGTCGACGGGATCGTCGCCGACGGCCGGGTCGTGTGGGACCTGGAACGACAGGAACAGCCCGTGGCCCGCACGCGCCGTGACATCGACCTCGGACGAACGCGTCAGGTCGAGGAGCACGCGGTCAGCGACCCCGGTCGGCGCGGTGAGTCGGAGTTCGTCCTCGACCGCCTGCGAGATCGCGGCGACACCCCCCACGAGGCGGATGTTGGTCAGGTCCAACGCGTGCTCGCCCACCCAGTCGCGGATGCCGGGCGAGCGATCGAGCGTGTCACCGTGGGTCAACAGCACCACGCCACCGTCAGCGGCCGCCGCCGGTCCAGCCACGAGGCTGTCCGGCCAGTTCTGCCCCGTGACCAGCCACACGCGCCCGGGGTCTGCGTCGTCGTCCAGGGCCGCTGCCCCGACGGCCGCCGACGTCTGGAATCGGTCGGCCCCGAACAGGCGCGTGACCGCCGGTGCGGCATCGGCCACCGCCTCGAGGACGTCGTCGGACACCGCCGCTGGGCCACCGACCACGGTCGCGGTGCTCGGGCCAATCCGCGCGAGGGCATCCCGGGTCGGCCCCGGTAACACGTCGCGCGTGACGAGCAGGATGGGACGCCCCGTGGACGCGGCCAGTCCGGCGACGGCCACCGCGTCCGGCCACCCGCGGTTGGGGTCCGGGTTGGCACCCTCGACGACGTAGACCTCGTCGACATCCAGGCGCTGCGCCACCAGTCGAGCGGTGTCGAAGCGGTTCAGTCCACCGATCCGTTCCACGGCGACGCCATCGGCGGCCAGGTCGTCCTCGACCTGCTGCCCGAGCGCCGCGAGGCCGCCCAGGAGGATCGCCGTGGACGCACCGAGCCGCCGGACCTCGGCCGCGGTGGCCGAGGACAGCCCGGCCGAGGATGTCAGCAGGATCGGCGCGTGCAGGTCCCCGGCGAGGGGCGCGCCGGCGAGGGCGTCGGCGTAGTCGTCAGCCCGGGCGATCAGCACGGTCGATGCCGCCGGGAACGCAGCAGTCGACACCAGCACGGCCGTCTCGACTCGGGTCGCACCGCCAAGTCGGTCCACGCCGGGGTCCGGCCCCTCCGGGGCCAGCGGCGCGAACGCGGTGGCCGAACGATCCGCCACGTCCGAGGGGGCCCCGGATGCCACGTCCGACTCGGGAACCCCCACCACTGCGGTGGCGACGACCGCCACGATCAGCAGCGCGCGACGAACAGCAGTCGGACGCGACCCCACGATGGACCCCTTCGTCGATGCGCGCTCAAGCCTAGGTGGGGCACGGTGTCCGGCGGGCGCGGGAACGGCGACGACCGCCGACCCGAGGGCCGGCGGTCGACGAGCTGCGGCCCTCAGGCCTCGGTGATCTCGATGGTCTGGATGACCACGTCCT
>JBFJMP010000129.1:0-6767 GCA_041633895.1 Nitriliruptoraceae bacterium | reverse complement strand
GGCCGCGCCGTCGGCCGCGCCGCCGATCGTCCGCAAGTCGCGAACCGCCCATCCGCCGGCGCCCGTGCCGGCTCCGGCGCCGCCTGCGACCGGCGGCTCGACCGAGCCCGCCCCGTCCGTGCGACCGCCTCGCAACGCCGGGCCGCGCGCCCGCATGTCGCCCAAGGTCAGCGCCCGCCGCGCCCTCACGGACCGGGAGGTGCTCGCGCGCGTCAAGGGCCTCGGTGCTGCCCGCCAGTCGCTGCTGCTCGACACGTTCGGATCGCTCGACGGGGTGCGCGCGGCCAGCGACGACGAGCTCCTGGCGTGCCGGGGGATCGGCCCCGCGCTGGTCGAGCAGCTGCGCGAGGTGCTCGGCGAATCTGCCTCCTGACGCCTTTTCGCTTGACGATTCCGTGGTTTGGGTGTGTAATGACCACCATGTAGTTCCACGGTTGGGGTGAGCAGTTCCCCGCGAGCAGACAGTCAGCAGCCAGTCGGGAGGCGCGCAGTGGGAGCGATCGCAGAACTCGGAGCGCGACTCGCGTTCGACGACGACACCCGCGCATGGATGCTCGATGCCCGGTGTCTCGATGCCGACCCCGAGGCGTTCTTCCCCGAGAAGGGCGGCTCGACGCGCGAGGCCAAGCGAATCTGCGCGATCTGCACCGTGCGGCAGGACTGCCTCGAGTACGCGCTCGCCAACGACGAGCGCTTCGGGATCTGGGGCGGGATGTCCGAACGCGAACGGCGTCGCCTGAAGCGCCTCTCCAGCTGACACACGGACGGGCCCCGTCCGTGTGGCCGCGTTCGGGCCGACGGGGACCGAGGGCCCCTGTGGTAGCGTCCGGCCCGGTCCGCGTGGCGCCCATCGCGCCCGACAGGACCCACCCGACCGGGGCGATCTGACCCCGGATCTTCCGGACGACCAGGAGGCCGGCGACCACCGTGGCATCGCCCCGCGTGCTGGCCGTTCTCGTCGTGACCGACGGCGAGCCGTGGCTCGCGCATGTCCTCCGAGGCCTCGAGAGCCAGACGTATCCGGCGCTCGACGTCGTCGCCGTGGACAACGGCTCCACGGACCGGTCCCGCGAACTGCTGCTCTCGCGGCTGTCCGAGGACCGCGTCCTCGTCGCCGAACGCGACATCGGCTTCGGTGGGGCCGTCGCGATGGCCGCCGATGCCGTCCCCGGGGCGGACTACCTCCTGTTCGTCCACGACGACATGGTGCTGATCCCTGACGCGGTCGAGCACCTCGTCGACGCCCTGCTCGCCGATCCGCGGCTGGGCGTGGTCGGACCGAAGCTCCTCGACTGGGACCACCCGAACCGCCTGCAGTCCGTCGGCTGGTCGGTCGACCTCACGGGACGCAGCGACTCGGGCCTCGAGCCCGACGAACGCGACCAGGGCCAGCGCGACGCCCGGCGTCGCCCGCTGGTCGTGTCGACCGCCGGGATGCTGGTCCGCCGGGACGTGTTCGACACCGTCGGGCGCTTCGACCGCCGCTACCACGCCTTCCGTGACGACCTCGACCTGTGCTGGCGCGTCTGGCTGTGTGGGTGGGAGGTCGAGGTGGTCCCCGAGGCCCGTGTCCGCCACAAGCGCGCGGCCTCCGGGTACCACCGACTCGGCCAGACCGGCGTCCTCGGTCCGCGCTACTTCGCCGAGCGCAACACCCTCGCGACCCTGCTGAAGAACTACGGCGCGGCACGCCTCGCACTGGTGCTGCCCGTCTTCCTCGTCATGGGCCTGCTCAAGGCCACGGGCTTCGTCGCGACGCGCCGCGTCGGCGACGCATGGCAGACGATCCGCGCGTGGGCGTGGAACCTGCTCCACCTCGGCCAGACCCTGCGGCTGCGCCGACAGGTCCAGGCCATGCGCCGACGGCCTGACAGCGTCATCGTCGACCGCCTCGCCCGCATCACACCGCGGGCGCGGGCCTACGTCGAGGCCATCGCGGATCGGCTGACCGGCGGTGGCTACGAACCCCCGAGGACGGCCTCGGCAAGCGACGAGGCCGAGCCGGCCAGTGCCACGGCACGGGTCATCGAACTCGCTCGCCGGCGCCCCGTGGCCGTCGCCGCCGTGGTGCTGTTCATCGTGGGCACCATCGTGGCGCTGCCCCTGCTGGAGTCGGGGCCACTGCGCGGCGGTGACCTCGCCCCGTTCCCCGCCAGCAGCGCCGTCGCGCTCGAGGACTACCTCGCGTCGTGGCACGACGTCGGTGCGTTCGGGACCGGGGCGGCACCGTCCCCGGCGCAGGCCCTCCTCGGCCTGCTCCAGTTCGTGTCGCTGGGCAGCGCGTACGTCGCATCGCGACTCGTGGTGCTGGGCGCCCTGCCATTGGCCTGGCTGCTCGCCCTGCGTGCCTGCCGTCCCCTGTCGCTGGCGCGCGGCCCGCGCCTCGCCGCAGCGACGATCTACGTCCTCTCGCCGACCGCCATCGCGGCCGTGCGAACGGGGCGCGTGGGGGCACTGGCCGTCGTCGTGACGCTGCCGGTCGTGGCCGCCGCGCTGGCCGAGTCGGTGATGCGATCGCTCGAGGAGGCCGCGCGCTGGCGCGCCGCAGCCGCTGCCGTGTTGGCCAGCGGGATCATGGTGGCCTTCGAGCCGGCGACGGCCCCGGCCGTCGCACTCGCCATCGCCGTGCTCGCCGGCGTGGTCGCGACGCGCTCGGGTGATCCGCTGGAACGCCGGCGCACCCTGATGCGCCTCGGCACGATCACCGTCGCCATCCTCGCGGTCCTGTTCCCGTGGTCGCTGACCCTGTTCTCCTTCAACGGCCCGGTGTCCGGCGGCGCCGCTCGTGTCGGTGCCGACGCCGCCCCGCTCTGGCGCTGGCTCCTGCAGGCACCTGACGCGCCCGGCTTCGCGGGCGTGCTCGCGGGTGTCGGGGCCCTCGCGGCGGGGCTGTTCGGCATCCTGTTCGCCGCACCCCGCCGCCGCCTGGTGGCCCTGGGGCTGTGGGGCGTCGCACTCGGCGGGGTCCTGCTCGCCACCCTGACCTCCCGTGCTGGTGCCGAGGCCTGGACGTGGCCCGGCGTGCCGCTGCTGCTCGCCACCGCCGCGTGGTCCGCCCTGCTGGCCGTCGGCCTGCGGTCGGTCGCCGGACAGCTCGCCGAGCACGACTTCGGGTGGCGCCAGGTCAGTGCGGCCGGCGTGGCGTTGGTGTCGCTGCTGGGCATCGCCGTCTCGCTCGTGTCCGTGACCCAGGACGGATGGTCCAACTACGTGGTCGACGAGCCGCCCCTGCCGGCGTTCGTGACCGCCCGCGGCCAAGCGGATGCGGCCGACTACCGCGTGCTGCTCCTGGCCGACCGTGACGGCGTCGTGTCCTGGGACATGACCGGTGCGGGTGGCCCGACCATGGCCGACTACGGGACGACCGAGCCGACGGGCTTCGTCGACACCGTCACCGGGTCGATCACCAGCATCATGGGCGGTTCGGACCCCGGCGCGGGTGGTCGTCTGGGCCTGTTCAACGTGCGCTACGTGGTCGTCCCGGAACAGGGTCGTTCGGAGCGCCTCGAGCGCAACCTGGCGGCCCAACTCGACCTCGAGCCCCGACCGGTCGCCGAGGGCATGGTCTTCGAGGTGACGTCGTTCCTGCCACGCGTGGCGTGGGTGTCCGACAGCGCGGTCGAGGCCATCGACGAACGTGGCACGCCGCCGACGGACCTCGACCTGGTCCCCTTGCCCTCGGCCGGTGGCACGACCTTCCGCGGGGACGTCCCCGGTGGCGGGGCCGTGCTCGTGTCCGAGGCCGAGGTGTCGGCGTGGACCGCGCGCGTGGGCGATGCCGCGGACCTCGATGCCCGCGCCTCCGGTGGGCTGGTCCGGTTCGACCTGGGACCCGATGACATGAAGGTGGTCGTGTCGCACGGCCACCAGGCGGCCCGCACCCTGGCGGTGGCGGCCCAGATCCTCGCCGTCCTGCTCGTGATCTCCCTCGTGCTGCGCGCCCCGTCAGCGCCCACCGCCGTCCCGGAGGAGCACTGATGCGCACGCCCTCCACGTCTCGCGCGCTCGTGCTCGTCGCGGTCCTCGTGCTGGCCGGCATCGGCATCGACCTGCGCATGCCCTCCGAGGCCACCTCGGCGCCGGACCCCGCCGTCGCGGGTCCCGCGGTGGCCGGCGCCTGGTACTGCGCCGCAGGCGAGACCGACGAGGAGCACCGCCTCGACGTCGTGGCCGCCACGCCCCCGGGCAACGGCGTGAGCCAGATCGAGCTGGTGCCCATGGCCGGTGGGGCGGCGTCCCCGGCGACCCAGCGCCGGGTCTTCGCCGGTGCGGCGACGACGTTCACGGCGCCGGCTGGCTCGTCGGCCGCCGCCATCGCCGCCCGCTGGTGGGATCGTCCGACGGCCGTGTCGCGCACCTGGACCGTCGGGGGCGTCGATGATCCTCCGGGCCTGGTCAGCGGACCGTGCACGAACCAGCCGAGCCCGACCTGGTACGTCCCGGGCATGAGCACCGCGGGTGGGGCCACGGCCCGCCTCTACCTCTACAACCCGTTCGGCGTGGATGCGTCGGTGTCGGTGTCGTTCACGACGGGAACGGGCCTCGTGGCCCCCATCCTGCTGGAGAACGTGTCGATCCCGGCGCGGGACATCGTGTCGGTCAACCTCAACGACCACGTCCCGCGCGAGGCGGATGTCGGTGTCGCCGTCGAGTCGCGTGCCGGGCGCGTCGTGGTCGAGGGCGTGCAGTACCTCAACGCGGCCATCGGGAACGTGGACGCCGTGTCCCTCGTGCGTGCATCGCAGGAACTGGCGGAGACCTGGACCGTCCCGTGGTCGGTGACCGACCCGGGCCTGGAGCCCGAGGTGCCTGAGGACGCCACCGACGAGGAGGTCGCCGCGCCCGAGGGAGATGCGGTCGTCGACGGTGCCGTCGCCGCCCAGGAGGCGCCCACCGACGACCCCACGGACTCGTCGACCGACGACGCGACCGACGCGCCCACGGACGCCGTCACGGAGGCGCCAACCACCGCTCCCGAGCCGGAGTCGACCACCGCCCCCGACGTCCTGACACCGCCGGCCCCGGGCCCCGACGGGCTCACGGTGGTCGAGACCGCCGCCCCGGGCAGCGGCACCGCCAGTTGGGTGTGGGTGTCCAACCCCGGCGACGAGGATGCGGCCGTCACCTACGCCTTGCACACGCGCGATGGCGTGGTCGTCCCCGACGTCGGTGGCGAGGTGCTCGTCCGCGCCGGCCACGTGATCCGCCTTGACCTGCGCCAGGCCCTCCCGGACCCGATCGCCACCGCCGGCGTCACGGTGCGCAGTGAGAACGGCGTCCCGGTCGCGGTCAGCGTCGGCAGCCTCGTGCGCCCCGAGGTCGGCGACGTCGCCCAGACCGGGTTCGCGACCACCCTCGGATCCCCCGTCGCCTCGCAGGAGTGGCTCGCCATCGGTGAGCCGATCGCGGATCGCACGCAGGTCCTGCACGTCGTCAACGTGGGAGCCGAGGCCGTGACCGTCGACGTCGCGGTCTGGAACGGCTCGGTCGTACGCCGTCCGGCGGGCCTGACCGGGGTGCCGGTCCCGGCGGGCGCCATGGTCGAGCTGGCGCTGACGGGCGCGGCCTTCCCGGTCACCGAGGTCGTCGCCCACGTCACCGCGTCCGGGCCCGTCGTGGTCGGGCGCCACAGCGTCGGGCCGTCCGGTACCGGGGGATGGGTGTCCAGCGGGGCCATCCCGGCATCCGTCTGGGAGGGCGGCAGCACGATCCCGGCGGTGGCCCATCGGACCCGCCTCGCCGAGGAGTTGGGGACCGACCAGGGGGTCCCGACGACCGACGAACAGATCGTCGACCTGCCGGCGGACGCAGACGAACCTGCGCCCGAGGCGACGGACGAGGTGACGACCCCCTGACGGGGAGTCTCGCCTCAGGCCCAGCCGAGCTCGTCGAGGCGGTCGTCGTCGATCCCGAAGTGGTGGGCGATCTCGTGGACGACGGTCTCCATGACGATCTCCGCCAGTTCGGACCTGGTGCGGGCACGCATCTCGATGGGGCGGCGGTAGATCGCGATCCGGTCCGGGAGCAGGGGATCGCCGAAGGCCCGCTCGGTGTGTGGCACGCCTTCGTAGAGGCCGAGCAGGATGCCTTCGGACCCGTCCGGCAGCACGTCGGGGGGCGGTACGTCCTCCACGACG
Source organism: Nitriliruptoraceae bacterium (assembly GCA_041633895.1). Taxonomy (GTDB): domain Bacteria; phylum Actinomycetota; class Nitriliruptoria; order Nitriliruptorales; family Nitriliruptoraceae; genus JBFJMP01. The sequence continues at coordinate 630 of JBFJMP010000129.1, read as the reverse complement.
ATCTGCACGTTCGACATGTAGTCGAGCAGCCCCGGGGGCAGCGTCGCGACCGCTCGGTCCACCAGTCGGTCGAAGGCCGCCGAGCTCAGCGCGCGGTGGCCCGCACTCGGATGACGGCGCCCGTCGACCGGGCGGCGGCGGTGGCGTGCATGGCGATCGTCCATGCCGCGAGCGTAGACCCTGCTCGGACGGACCGAACCGCTGTGGTTCACTTCGCGACATGGCTGATCACGCGTACCAACTGCCCCGTCAGAACGTCGTCCGCCCGCTCAGCGCGGCGGGGATGCGACGCTGCTCTCGTCCGGGATGCCCGTCCCCGGCGCAGGCCACGCTCTCGTTCAGTTACGAGACCCGTGAGGCCCGCCTGGACACGCTCCACGACGAGGAGCGGCGCGAGAACTACGACCTGTGTCGCGCGCATGCCGACCGGACGCGCCCCCCGCACAACTGGACGCTGACGGACCGCCGTCCCGACGACCCGGACCCGACGACCCCGCCGACGTCAGACGAGCTGGGCTCGGAGCGCACGGTCGCCGTCCTCGCCGCTGCGCTGCGGTCCGTCCCGGACCCGGTGGTGCCCGCCGCGACCGTGCCGCCCGCGCCGCTCGAGGCAACGCCGGCGGTCGACGT